>JBDUBZ010000109.1:0-10673 GCA_040003745.1 Terriglobia bacterium | reverse complement strand
CATTGCGGGCGTAATGGGCGCCTATCTGATCAAGTTTCCGCGCGCTCATATTCACACCCTGGTCTTCGTCTTCTTCTTCATCACCACATTCGATATTCCGGCCGTCGCGATCCTGCTCTATTGGTTCGTCGTCCAGTTGTTCAGTGGTTATGGCGCCATCGCGAGCACCCGCGTGACCGAAGGGGGAGTGGCCTGGTTCGCACACATCGGCGGCTTTATCGCCGGCATGATTCTGGTGAACGTGATGGGCACACGCCAGCGCTATTTTCCACGGCGCGATATTTACTGGTAATGGCGCTCGATCTCCTGGCAATCGCCGCGCATCCCGACGACGTGGAACAAACCTGCGGCGGCGCTCTGCTGCGCTCGGCGGAGGCCGGTTATCGCACCGGCATTATCGATCTGACGGCGGGAGATATGGGCACGCGTGGTTCGCCGGAGATCCGCATCGCGGAGTCTGAAGTGGCGGCCCGCATCCTGAAAGTTTCCCATCGCGAAAATCTCCACATGCCGGATGCGCGCCTCGAAAATTCGCTGGCCGCGCGGATGACGCTGGCGGCGCGCATTCGCGAGCTCAAGCCGCGCACCGTGATTCTGCCTTACTGGGAGGGCCGGCATCCCGATCACTACCGCGCCTCCGAAATGGGCTATGAAGCCTGCTTTCTGGCAGGCCTGAAAAAGCTCTACCCGAATTCCGAGCCGCACCGTCCGTTCAAAATCGTCTATGCCTCGGCCTACGCCAATGTAACGCCTGGGTTCGTCGTCGATATCACGACATGGTTCGAGCGGCGCATGGAAGCGCTTTTCGCTTATGGGTCGCAATACGGCGCCGTCGCGGAAGGGGCTGTTCTGTTCCCGGATGAGCGCGAGATTCGCGAACGACTTGGCGCGGTCGCGCGGTTCTACGGCAACCTGATTGGTGTTAAATATGGCGAGCCATTCGTGATGAAAGAAACCATGCGTGTAGACGATCTGGCAGCGCTGCCGGTGCGAAGTCTGTAACGATGAAGGCGTGAGCGAACTACGCTGGCATCCTTTGTTGCGCGAGTGGGTTTCGGTGGCCGCCAACCGCCAGGACCGCCCGCAGATGCCGAAGGATTGGTGCCCGTTCTGTCCCGGCTCCCGGCGCGTTCCCGAGCACTACGAGACCTTGCTCTACCCGAACGATTTCGCGGCGTTCAGCCCGGATTACCCGCCGTTTGAAGACAATCCGGGCATCTTTCATGCGACCGGCGCGCGGGGCTCCTGCGATGTCATTCTCTATCACGAAAACCACGATCTCGCGCCATCGGCCATGAGCGCGGACCACTGGCGCATGGTGGTGGACCTGTGGACTTCCCGCACCCGGCAACTGTTTGACAATCCCGACATCGCGTATGTCCATATCTTCGAAAACACGGGCGTAGCGATCGGTGTGACTATGCCTCACCCGCATGGGCAAATTTATGCCCTGCCGTTCCTCCCGCCCTTGATGGAGCGTGAGGTTACGTCGGCGCGTGAATACTTCGCGGGCGGCGGCCAATGTCTCTATTGCGAACTGTTGAAGCGTGAACTCGACGCCGCGGTTCGGATTGTCCTCGAAACCACTGGCTTCGTGGCATTCGTGCCGTTCCATGCGCGCTGGCCCGGAGAGATTCAGATCTATCCGAGGAGGCACTTTGGATCGCTGCCTGAACTCACCGATCCGGAGCGCGCCGAATTAGGTGCCGTTATCAAAGCGGTGCGACTTAAATACGACAACCTCTGGGGGTTCACGATTCCGCTGATGATGCTGGTGCGGCAGCGCCCCGCCAGGGGCGAACACCCTTACTTCCACCTCCACGTTGAATTCTGCCCCATTCAACGCAGTGCGACTAAGATCAAATATCTGGCCGGCGTGGAAAGCGGCACAGGGACGTTCCTCAACGACACCTGCGCCGAAGACAAGGCTGCCGAACTGCGGGCCACAGAGCCGCTGCAGATCTGAACCTAAGCTTTATCTGAACCTAAGCTTATCTGAACCAGCTTCCCTGAACTAAGCCAGCGACCCCTTCAACATTGTGTACGAATGGGGTGGGAAGCGATGCCGGAATTTGCTCCCACTGGCCTGAATCGTGCTTTTCACCGGCTGCACTGTGGTCTTGCCGAAGTCGTTCTCCGATTTGATGTCGGGGCCAGTTAACAGCGCGACCTCGAAGCTTCCCTTGAACGCGGCATCCTGCACTTCGATCTCGGCTTCGATGTCCTGATCGAGGTGCCTGTTCACCACGTTCATCGTGACAACGCCATTGTTGAGAGAAGTCGATACGCTCAGGTAATCCGTCTGGCCGAACGACTTGCTCGCATACTTCGGACTCTCGACATAAGTCTCGAGCGCCGCCCCGCGGGTGTTCTTCGAGAACAACTGCAGCGGATGAAAAATTGTCTGCAGGAACAGGCCCTGCTCATTGGTGAAAATGGGCGCGATGACGTTGACGATCTGCGCCAGGTTCGCAATCTTGATTGTGTCCGCGTTGTTCACGAAGGTATTGAGCATGGTGGCAATCACCAGCGCATCCTCGAGGTTGTAGTGCTCCTCCAGAATCTTCCGGCCCCGCTGGCCGTTGCCGCGCGCCCGATACCAGACATTCCATTCGTCGAATGCGATGTAGAGCGGATTGGCCGATTTTCCACCGCGGGCCGCGCGAATAATGCCGGCCGCTGTGCGAATGCGGTCGTCGAGCTGATTCGCCACCGCCAGAAAATCGTGATAATCGTTGGCGGTGTTGCCCACGTATGTGTGCAATGAGAGGTATTCGATATGGTCCTTGAGATAGGCCAGAATTTCGCGATTCCAGCCAATCCAGTCGGAGCCTTCCTGAAAATTGGACGATCCAGCGGCGATGAGCTTGACGTCCGGGTCGGTCCATTTCATCAGCTTGGCCGCTTCGAGCGCGAACTTGCCGTAATCCTCCGCCGTGCGATGTCCCATTTGCCAGGGACCATCCATCTCATTCCCCAAGCCCCAGTAACGCACCTTCCAGGGCTTCTGCCGTCCGTTTTTCTGGCGCAGCTTCGCCATGGCAGTGCCGTCGGCGACGTTGCAGTATTCCACCCATTGCTGGGCGTCGGACCAGGAGCCGGTGCCCAGATTGGCGCAGATATACGGCTCGATGCCAAGCGCTTCGGTGTAATTGAGAAACTCGTGCGTGCCAAAGTGATTGCTCTCAATGGTGCCCCAGGCCATTTCGAGGCGGGCGGGCCGTTCGGCGCGGGGCCCGATACCATCCTTCCAGTTGTAGTTCGAAGAGAAGTTTCCTCCGGGCCAGCGCAGCAGGGTGACGTCGAGATCTTTCACCGCCTGCATCACATCTTTCCGGTATCCGTTTTTGTCTGAAAGGGCTGACCCTTCTTCGAAGAGTCCGCCTTCGATGCAGCGGCCCAGATGCTCGGCGAAATTCCCGTAAATCATGGGGTCTATATCACCGATCCGGCGGTCGGAATCGATCTTGATGCGCGCTTGCAGGGCCCTGGCCTGGCCACGGCAGACAATGGGGAGCGCTAGTGTGGCGGCAAATTGGCGTCTGGAAATCATATGTTGTTCAAAAGCATAATACACCTTGTTTCGCCAGGCGGGGTAAGCATTCAAGCCGGATGGCGCGTGGAAGTATCGGCTTTTCAAGCGGTCAGGCGGCCTGTAAAGGCAGGGCCGCGATGATGGCCGCGGACCGTCTGCGGATAATGGCGATCACAGCCTCTTCTTCAGGATGCAGGCCGGTACGCTGGGCGCCCGGCTCCATGCGGAGCGACCCTTCAAGGTACGCATCCACAATCGCGGGATGCACGTAGTAGTTGCGGCAGGTAGCCGGACGGTTCCCCAGCCTTTTCGCCGTGCGCCGGATTGCCTCGACGACGTTCTTTTTCGCCTCGGTTGCGCTCGCAGAGGGCCCCATTTCGCTCAGAGTCAGCGCGGTCTGAATGGTGCCGGCCCACGTGCGAAAGTCCTTGGCGGAAAAACTGTCGCCGCTGATTTGACGCAGGTAGCCATTTACATCGGACGAATCGACGGAATGCAGTTCACCAAGCTGGTCGCGATACTGAAAGAGCTCGTAGCCAGGAAGATCGCGGCACTCACGAACGATTCGTGCCAGCCGCTTATCCTGTAGCGCCACATCATGCATCTGGCCGCTCTTGCCGCGGAATTGGAATCGCAAGGCGCCCTCTTCGATCTTCACGTGACGATCACGGAGGGTCGTCAGACCAAATGACGAATTTTCCCGCGCGTATTCTTCATTACCGACGCGTATAAAGGTTGCTTCCAGCAGGCCTACGATTGTTGCGATCACCTTCTCGCGCGGCAGCCCTTCCAGCCTCAAGTCCCGCTCCACGCGGCGCCGGATTCCAGGCAAAGCCTTCGCGAAATCGAGCATGCGATGAAATTTAGTCTGATTGCGGACCAAACGGTAATGCGGATGATAGCGGTACTGCCGGCGCCCACGCGCGTCGAGCCCGGTCGCCTGCAGATGCCCGTCGTCACACGGACAGATCCAAACTTCCCGCCAGGCTGGCGGAATGACCAGCGAACGAACCCGCCTGAGGAATTTTTTATCGCCGATGCGCCGGCCGTCCGTATCGACATAGGTGAATCCGGCACCGGCTTTTCTGCGCTGAACACCCGGCGACGAACAGCGAACATAGCGCAGGCCGGCTAACACAGCCGATTTCACGGGATCTTTCGGAAGACGTCGAATCGTCGACACGCGCCCCGAAACAGCATTCCAGTTGCCACTAGGGGCGAGACGACATCGAACCACGGCACATTCCGCTTGAGCTGGACCGCGAATCTGGCTCATAGTGGAACTTGAGACGCTGGGTATCACAGATGAAATGAATGGCCCAGCCATTCTCGTAAAATAAGGTATTTATTTGCCGCTGCAGGTGAATCCTTATGTACCCTTGAAGGAGTCCGATGCCAAGGCCGCCGTGTATTTCGCCTAACGATGCTGGTTGAATTCGAGGTGATCCAGGAAGCCCGAAAGGGCAATTCGGCCGCGTTTAATCAGATGGTTACCGCGTATCGCCGCCGGATTCTGGGCACCATCTCCCGCCTGATCGGCCGGCCTGAAGACGTGGAAGACGTGGCGCAGGAGGTGTTTCTGCGGCTTTTCTTCTCACTCGAACAACTGCGCACGCCCGAAGTCTTCGAGCCGTGGCTCTACCGCCTTACCGTCAACGCGTGTTACGACTATCTGCGCAAAAACAAGCGCCGCCCGGAATCGCGCATGTCGGACCTTTCCGAACAGCAGGTTATGATGGCCGACGCGGCCGCGGGCTCGAAAGCGAGTAATGAAGAGACGGAGCAACGCCGTGTGCGCGACACCGTAAATGGCCTGCTTGCCTCGATTTCCGAGGAGGATCGCATTCTTCTTACCCTGAAAGAAGTGGAGGGTCTGTCTCTCCGGGAACTGGAAAAAGTCTACGGCGTCAACGAGAACGCGCTCAAAGTGCGCCTGTTCCGTGCGCGCCAACGCGTATTAAAAAATGTGAAGGGAGTAACCGACAGGCCTGTGAAAGCCGCCAAGTCTGAAGAAGCTACGTGAATCGGTTATTATGAGGGCAAAGAGTTTTATGGAAGATGGAAATCGCAGTGAGGCGCTCACCGGGGCCGAACAGGATCTTGCCCAGTTGTTTCTTGCCTATCGGCAGGCTTGCCCGGAGCCCGATCCCGGCGTCAATTTCATGCCGGAATTGTGGGCAAAGATCGAGTCGCGCCAGAACGCCACCCACCTGTTTGGCCGTATGGCGAAGGCGCTGGTAACGGTCGCGCTGGCTGCAACAGTGGTTCTTTCATTCATGACTGCGACGGCGTCGCAATCGAACTTCAGTTTCGACGGAAGTTACCTCGAAGCCATCAGTGCCGACCAAGCGTCCAGTCTTGAACCTCTCAATCTTGAACGCATCTCGGAAATGGAGCAGCAGTAGCGATTCCATGCCCCGCTCGCGTTTTAGCGCCGCCGTTTACGTTTTTCTGGTATTTGCCAGTGGCATACTTGTCGGAATCGTTTCATACCGGCTGTACGATGCGAAGAGCGTAACAGCCACGGCGGCCGCTCCGCGCACGATGGAGCAGTACCGGAAACAATTTCTCGCTGAGATGCGCCAGAAAGTCGGCACGAACGAGACCCAGACCGCGCAGATCAACCAGGTTCTCGACGAGACTAAACACAGGTTCGACCTGTTGCACGCGCAGGAGAAGCCCTCGCACGAGAAACTGGATCGCGAGCGTATCGAGAATATTCGGGCTATACTAAGCGACCCGCAAAAGATCGCTTACGACAAGTGGCGCGACGACCGAGCGGCCCAACAGCTGCGGAAAAAGCAGCAGCAGTCACAGCAGAAATAAAAAGAGAGTTACCGAACAATAATGGGCAGTCCCGGCGCAAACCGGAACTGCCCATTTTTCCGCTACTGTGAGACTACCTGGTGGCCCAGGCGTTCGGCCTTGGCCGCACGCTGACTGGCATATTTCTTTTCGAAGCGGTCTACGCGACCGGCCGTATCGATCAGCTTCTGTTTACCGGTGAAGAAGGGATGGCAGCTCGAGCAGATTTCGACGCGGATGTCGCCTTTGTGCGTGGAGCGGGTTTTGAACGTATGCGCGCACGCGCAGATTACGTTCACCTCATTGTAGGCAGGGTGAATTCCAGCTTTCATATGTCCTCGGGAATTTTTATCTTAACACAGGGCTGCAAAAACGGAAAAACCCCCGTGTACCAAACAGGCACACGGGGGTTCGATTGCCTCAAAACCTGAGGCGGCTACTTACGTACGCGACGAAGCGACCGGTCCACAGGAACTTGATCTCCACCACTGATAAGCGGAGACCGACAGCTTTAGAACGGTCGACTCAAAAGTCGGCCACCTCGCGCGGTCTACTACATGAATTCATTATTTCTGGACCACCTCCTTCTTCAGTGATACCTACAAATTACTCCCGCTTTTATGGGTTGTCAAGTCCGTGCGAACCGATCCAATACGGACCGGAATTTTCGTTTGCCTGCCTCTATGCCGGCTCACCCGACGCCAGGCTTCAAACACGTTCCCCACAAGCACACCGCCGAGGAGATAGTAGACAACCCCGGCCTTTTCGAACAGCGCAAAACTGACCACGGCCACGATGGCACCGCAGAGAATCTGATCCGGATATTTGGCTGGCGAGGTCGGCGGATCGGTCAGAATAATGAAGGCGAAAAATAACGCGGCTTCCAGATCTGGCGACCGAAAAATCTCCGCGACCCACTGTGGATCCCGAACGAAGGCGGCCATGGTGAACAGCAGGAAGTAAGTGCCAAGAAAAACCAGCACCAGCGGCATCTTGTTCACCCTGTCGGTAATGAACAAGCCTCCGGCCACGAGCGCCAGTTGCAGCGCGGGATGCACTTCGGTGAGCGCGCCCCACCAGCTCTGGCCCGTGTGGAAAACGTAGAACGACGCTACGATCGCCAGCGCCGCCGGATTGAACACGTTGGCGTGACGGGTGCGAAAGGCGTATTTGCTGAGAACCGCGGCTACGGAGGTGATCGCCGTGACATACCAGGGTTCCTGCGCCCTCAGCACCATCGCAACGATCATGGCGGTCAGCACCGCCCCGCTCGGGAATTCCCAAACGCCCTTGCGGAGCCGCACGATGGACATATCCACCAGCCCGGCGGCAATTATGGCAGCTGCGAGGCCCGGAATCACGACACGCAGACCCTGCCCCGGGGCCGCCATCACCGCGAAGATCGCGAGGATGATCAGCAGCATCCCTTTCGGCGTTTTGAAAAACTTCTTCGCCTTACGCCGCATGCTTCAAGCCCCGGGTCTGGTGGCGTTCCAGATTTGAAGTGACGATCAATCCCTCGACGCCCATGCGCCTGAGGAACGCGATACCATCCTTCGGCCCCAGTACAAAAGCGGCCGTCGCCAGTGCGTCCGCGAGCATGGCTCCGGGCGCCACTACTGTCGCGCTCGCCACTCCCGCCGACTCGGTCCCGGTGCGCGGATCGAGAATATGGGCGCCGCGCTCATAATCGCCCGACGTGCAGACCGCCTGGTTCGACACCTGCACCGTTTCTATCATTTCCCGCTCGCGGCGGGGATGCCGAATACCGACGGACCATGCCGCGCCCGTGGGGTTCGTTCCCCCCAGATAAAGATCGCCCCCGGCATCAATGGCGAAGTCCCGGAACGGCGCCAGCTCTCGCGCCGCAGTGTCAACGGCCAGTCCTTTCGCCACAGCGCCCAGGTCAAGGGTCAAAGGCTTGCGCAAGGTGATCGCGTTTCTTTCCGGGACAAGCTCGATTTCTCTCCAGTTGCCCGCCGCGGGATCAAACGCGCCGCCGCTCTCGCGCGCCACCATGATGGCGAAACGCAGGGTCTCGAAGAGAATGGAGCTTACTTCCACAATCTCGCCGGGCCGGGCCATTAACTGCCGTAGTTCGCTCCGCTCGTCAAAGCGCGTGCAGCGCTCCTCGATTTCGTGGAACCAGCCGAATGCGCGTTCGATCGCGGCCGTGGCTTCGGGCGACGGGCGCACCACGTCAATGGTGACAATGGTGCCCATGATCGCCTGGGTCAATTTAGCCTGGTCACTTTAGACGTCACGCGGCGTTGGCCACTTTCGAGGAAGTCACTTCGCCTTGCTTAGGGCATCGACGACCGCGAAGTAGAATGCGTTGGTGCTTTGCGTCGCACCCGAAACGTAATCGATCTCAGGACTCTGCCTCTTCGCCACCTGGGGCGGCAGAGGGTCGATGACGTCGCAGGAATATCGCGTGAGGCACTGAGCGATGGTGGCAGATGCGATACGCCCGCCCTCGATGACTACGGCGGCCTGGATATCGCCATGCCGGGAAGTGCCCCAGCCTAAATACTTTCCATCTTTCCAGATGGGAGCGGCAGGGGCGGCCGGGGCTTGTGGAGGAGGCGGGGGGGATACTGGCGCCGCAGGTGCGGGAACTGGAGCAGCCGGAACGACAGCGGCGGGAACCGGCGCAACGTCGACGGTGGCGGGCAATTGCGGACTCGCCCCCGTCTCCGACCGCGGAGGCAAAGAATCTGCTCTTTTCAACGCCGGCGGGGGGTCGAGGCGCGCTATGACCGGAGTTTCGGCTGGATGCGCCGACGCGGGTAGAGGTGCAACCGTCAGAGCCGCCATCGGCCGGGTCTCCGCAGCCGCCGGAACCGACCGGCGCTGCACGGTCTGCTCATCGAACTTCTGCGCGGCCGTTCGCGTCCGCGCATATCCGGCAGCGTACACGGAAAGCACAGCCGCCGAACTTACGGCGACCAGACTGTTCGCGACCTTTTTAGTCGATACCCGTTTCGTCATTCTCAACAATGGTAAAACGGCCCCCAGGCCTCGCCGGTTACCAGAGGCTCACATTCTTTCCTCTTCGGTGAATAAAACCCAGCCAACGTGCCAGAAGTTGAATCCGGGAGACGGCGTTGCCTGTGTCGTTGGTCGTCAGCCGACAACACTCTGGTCACGAACCGTTCCGGTAATGGTCCCTCGCTCCGACCTGCCGAAAGTCAGCGAAGTGCAGACGATCATCCCCAAAAGCATCTGGCCCAAAAGCATCTGGCCCAAAAACATCTGGGGCGAATGCCCGAAGCCCCCTGCACTGCTGGGACTCGAGTGGCCGCGCGGCATTCTTGCAGACCGGTCCTTCGCAACCTTCATTTCCGACGACTGGTGGCGGGCGCGGCGTTACCGTGAATTTTGAAGTCTTCATCGAAATAATGCGGGAAATCTCCTAGCTTCCCAAACCTGAATGACATATCATAAGCGAATTAAATCGACCTATAACATCGACATTCTTTACGCCGAGATGGTTGAGATCATGTTGAAATTCAGGGGCTCAATAGATGCGAATAGCTGTTTTGTCCGTTTTGCTGGCGGCTGCCTGGCCGCTTTGCGCGCAAATCGATAACGGCAATATTTCCGGCCGGGTAACCGACCCAACAGGGGCGGTCGTCGCCGGAGCACAGGTTACGCTCTTACGGACGGAGACCAACACCGAAAGTGTTGCGACCACTAACGCAGCGGGTATCTACCGCGCGCTTAATCTGCGCCCTGGGCTCTACCGCCTTACGGTCGTCGCCCCCGGCTTCAAGAAACGCGTCGCCGACAATATCGAGTTGCGTATCAATTCGACGCTGGCGGTAGATATGCCGCTGGAGCTCGGCGTGGTCACCGACCGGGTGGAGGTGAGCGCCAGTTCGCAGTTGCTGGACACCGAGACTTCGTCGAGCGGCACTACAATGGCTGGCGATTATTTCTACAACCTTCCCAACTATCAGCGGCATGCCTCGGCAGTTTTGTTGTTCACGCCGGGTGTGACGTTCAGCGCAAACCAGTACACCAAGAGTCTGAGTGGCATGACGATCAACGGCCTCGGCTCGGGCGTGATGGGTTACTTCGAAGACGGTACGCTGGCGACCATGGGGGCGAGGGGAGACAACAGCGAGACCGTCGATAACAGTATCGAAGAAATCAAGGTGTTCACCTCCGCCATGCCGGCCGAATACGGCCACTCGGGGGGCGTTGGTATCTCCATCGTGAAGAAGAGCGGCACCAACCAGCTTCATGGCGAGATAACCGAGCAGGTCCGCACGCGAAGCATGCAGCAGCGCCGTTTTTTCGAGCAGTACCGCAATTCGCAGATCCAGCC
>JBDUBZ010000407.1:0-3178 GCA_040003745.1 Terriglobia bacterium | reverse complement strand
TCAATATGTGGCGCAGAGTGAGCTGAGGAAGGCGCTGCTGAAGAGGCTGCGTCAGGAGAGCGTTACGATGGCTTCTTCGTCGACGACACTACTCCTCGAATCGAAGAAGCCCGTCTGACCAGATCGGACTTTACCTGTTCGATGCCGCACTGGCGAGGCGCTTTATCGGGCCGCCAGCGCAGGAGACGCGTGCCGTGACGAAACCGCCCGCCAGTGAAATGATCGTACTGAATCTCCACGACCAGTTCCGATCTCAAGGGCTGCCATTCGGCGGAACGGGCGGTAGACCAGCGGCTGGGGCCCCCGGGTGCTTTCCCCGTAAAGCCGGGCGGCTCGATCAGCTTCTCCAGACGTTTGGTGAGCTCCGCCTTCTCGCTCGATTTAAGCCCGGAGCAGAATCCCACGTGGTTCAGTTTGCCTTCAGCATCGTAGAGACCAAGGAGCAGCGACCCCACCAATTCCGATCCTTCGCCATAGCGGAAGCCGCCGACCACACAGTCCGCTGAGCGCAGGTTCTTGATCTTGACCATGCCCGTGCGCAGACCGGATTGATAAGGCAGATGGATGGGCTTGGCTACGACGCCGTCGAGCGGGCCCCCACCGCTTCTGAGCCACCGCTTTGCCGCGGCGAAGTCCCGCGTGGCCGGGGAAAGCTGAAGGCTGCCTTCGAAATACTTTGCAGCGAATGTCTCGAGCGCTGCGCGGCGTGTTTCCAGGGTTTCGCCGACAAGCGAGCGGCCGTGATCGTCAACGAGCAAATCGAAACAATAGAACGTTGCGGGGGTTTCGGCCGCGAGTTTACGGATGCGGCTCTCCGCCGGGTGAATGCGCATCAGCAGATCGTCGAAGGAGAGTTCGCCCTCGCGTTGAATGGCGATTTCTCCGTCGAGCACGAAATGCTTGGCCTTGAGCGCGAGAAGCGCGGCGACCAGTTCGGGGAAGTATCGGGCCAGCGGCTGATCGGATTTCGAGCGCAGCTCGATCTCATCGTCATAGCGAAAGGCCAGACAGCGGAAGCCATCCCACTTGGGTTCGTACTGCCACCCCGGACCGACCGGAATCTTCTTCGCCGTGGTGGCCTCCATGACGGGGTAGTCGAAAGAAATCGGCAGGCTCACTTCAGGAACTCCTCAAGTTTCACGCGCCCTTTTGCGGCCAGCAGGGGTTCGTAGAGATCACCCAGTTTGCGTACGCGGGCCGGCATGTTGCGCAGGTGAAAGTCGGCCAGACGGAATCCTTTTGTGACTTCGTCCCAGGTGACTGGGGCAGAGACCATGGCCTTCGGCTTCGGGCGCACCGAATATACGGAGGCGAGCGTTCGACCCCACGCGTTCTGGTTGTAATCGACGAGCACGCGCCCGGCGGGGCGCTTCGCGATTCTGTACTCCGCGGTAATGAGCTTCGGATATTTCGCTTCCATTTCTTTGGCGAATTGTTTGGCGAAGGTCCACACCTGCTTCTGCAGGGGCCCGCGCTCGATCGGCACGTAGATGTGCAGCCCGCGCGAGCCGGTGGTCTTCGGATAGCTGGGCATCTTCAGCGCGTCGAGCGCTTCCCGCAGCGCGCAGGCGGTTTGCAGGACCGCTTTCCAGGGCGTCGGCTTTCCTTCCGCCGGGACGACCGGGTCGAGATCGAAGTGGAGATAGTCGGGCCGATTCACATCGTCGCAACGTGCGTACCACTGATTCAGATCGATGCAGCCGAGGTTGACAACCCAGAGGAGGGCGGCCAGATCGTCCACCACAGGGAAGGCAATTACGTTCGCGGAGGCATGTCGAATGGAACAGGTCTGCAGCCATTCCGGATGCGGGTCCGGTGTGCGTTTCATGAAAAAGAATTCGCCGTACGCGCCGTGAGGGTAGCGCTTCATGACCATGGCGCGCGCGGCGAGATGCGGCAGCAGCGCCTGCGAAACATCCGCGTAGTATTGCAGCAGATCGCGCTTCGCGATGCCCAGTTCGGGCCAGAAGGGTTTCGATAGATTTGTCAGGCGGACCTTGCGGCCGCCAAGGGTGAGTTCGGCTTCCTGAACACTGTCCGGTATCACATCTCTAATTTACTTCGCTCTGGATGTCTGACAGGGCGCAGGCGCCAAGTCTTCGTAAGACCGGAGGGATCCCGTCAAGCGGGTTTTATGCCATGCCACGAACGGAAGCCGATCTTGTCTTCCACCAGGTCCCACCAAGCGCCGCGGTAAGGATAAAAGCGCCCCCCAGTAGGGCGCCCAGTCCCGGCCGTTCGCCGCGCATAAGCCACGTCCAGAGTGGGTTAAAAACCGGTTCCAGCAGCAGGAGTGTGGCGGCCTCAAAACCGGTAACGCGGCGCACCGAAAGCGTTAAGCAGACATAGGCCAGCGCGACCTGGAAGATACCGAGGTAGAACACCACAGCAACGTCGGCAATATGGGCCTCACGAACCGGCAGCGCGAAAGGCAGGCAGACGGCGAACGCGATCAGGTTTCCGATGATGGTAGTTCCTATAGCTGCGCCCGGATCGCCATCGTGCTTCGCGAGCCAGCGCAGCCCTGTCAGCGTCAGAGCCCAGGTAATGCCGGAGAGCAACGCCACCAGGTCGCCCATGGCCGGGCTTAACGAGCCGTTCAGCAGAAGCACCACACCCACTGCGATTCCTGCGAAAACAACCAGATCGGTCCGGCGAATTCTCTCGCCCAATACCGCGGGGCCGAGCGCCAGCATGTAAACAGGCGCGGTGGACTGGAGAAAGATGGCATTGGCCGAAGTGGTCAATTTCGTGGCGATTACGAAAAGGATCAGCGTGGCCGCGTAAGCGCAACCGATGGCCGCTTTCTTCCAGTTCCAGCGGCGGCGCGCCTCAGGCAGCACCGCGAAAAGCACAACGGCGGCAATTCCCGACCGAAACCCGGCTACCTGCCACGACGTCATTGAACACGATTTGACAGCCACGCCACCGGTCGAAAAAAGAAAGGCGGCGGCGAACAGGAGCAGGCGGGCGCGGCGCTGCGAGATTTTTTCCAACGTCAATTTCCCAGCGTCGAAGCCAGCGCGAATAACATAGAAGAAGCAGGCCCGTGCGCATCATCATTGAAAAACCCGAAACTACGCTGCTCGAACCTTTCATCGAGAAGCGTGTGAAGCACTGGCGGCCTACTATCCGCTATCTGTCGCAGACGGAGGTACACGTCTATGCGCTGGCCATC
>JBDUBZ010000108.1:0-10716 GCA_040003745.1 Terriglobia bacterium | reverse complement strand
AACAACAACGGCCGCTGCCCGAATCTCAACGGTATCTTCGGCACGCGAGCCGATCTAAAAGATGGCGGCCACGTCAAAGTGGATGAGTCTTACATCCGGGAATCTGTGATGTATCCGCAAGCTAAGATCGTCGCCGGTTATGACGACATCATGCCTACGTTCAAAGGCCTGATCACGGAAGACGGCATGCTGAAACTGATTGAATACATAAAATCGCTCGGGCCGAAAAATGGCGCGCAGAGCATCGCCACGCCGCGGTCCATAGGGACCACGGCATCGCAGCCGAAAACGCGTGCGCAGGATAAGACCAGTCCGCAGGCGGGCTCGGTTCCGGGGAATCGTTAAGTTGTCAGGGAAACAAGAATGACTACGGCACCTCCATTAATTGCAGAAAAGCCAAAGAATTACCTCAATTCGCAGGTCGGCCTCAAAAGCTGGCTGCTGACGGAGGATCACAAGCGCATCGCGATTTTGTATCTGATCGTGGTGACGGCGTTCTTTTTTCTGGGTGGTTTCTTCGCTGTGCTGATCCGGCTGGAACTAGCCACGCCGGCGGGCGATCTGCTCGATTCGAATACCTATAACAAGGTGTTCACTATGCACGGGATTTTGATGGTCTTCTTTTTTCTGATACCATCCATTCCCGCTGTTCTGGGCAATTTTCTAATTCCGCTCATGATCGGCGCCAAGGATCTCGCGTTCCCGCGAATCAACCTGCTGAGCTGGTACATTTACATCCTCGGCGGCCTTTTCACCCTTTATGTCCTGCTCGCCGGCGGCGTCGATACCGGCTGGACCTTCTACACGCCCTTCAGTTCGTCCTACTCGAACGGCTACGTGATCATGGCTGGCCTGGGAATCTTTATCAACGGATTTTCGTCTATTCTGACCGGCCTGAATTTCGTCGTCACCATTCACAGGATGCGTGCGCCGGGTCTGACCTGGTTCCGTCTGCCGCTGTTCGTATGGTCCCACTACGCTACCGGCGCGATCATGATTCTGGGCACTCCCGTGATCGCCGTTACGCTCTTTCTGCTGGTTCTCGAGAGGGGCCTGCATATCGGATTCTTCGACCCGGCTTATGGCGGCGATCCCGTCCTCTTCCAGCACCTCTTCTGGTTCTACTCGCATCCGGCCGTCTACATCATGATTCTGCCGTCCATGGGAGTCGTCTCCGAAGTGATCTCCACGTTCTGTTCCAAGAAGCCCTTCGGCTACACCTTCATCGCGTTCTCGAGTATCGCGATTGCCGTGTTCGGCTTTTTGGTCTGGGGACACCACCTCTTCGTCAGCAGCCAGTCCGTCTACGCGGGCATGGTGTTCTCGATCCTGAGCTACATTGTGGCGATCCCTTCCGCGATCAAAGTCTTTAACTGGACTGCAACCATGTACAAGGGCTCCGTGCGACTGACCACCCCGATGCTCTACGCCATGGGCTTCATCGGCCTGTTCACGATCGGCGGCCTGACCGGCCTGTTCGTCGCCTCTCTTGGAATAGATGTCCATGTGACAGATACCTATTTCGTCATTGCGCATTTCCATTACGTTATGGTGGGCGGCGCCATCATGGGTTATCTGGCGGGTATTCACTTCTGGTGGCCCAAGATTACGGGCAAAATGTATTCGGAAGGCTGGTCCAAGGTTTCGGCGATTATCGTTTTCGCAGGGTTCAACCTGACCTTCTTCCCGCAATTCCTGCTTGGATACATGGGAATGCCGCGCCGATATCATGTGTATCCGCCGGAGTTCCAGGTCCTCAACGTCCTGTCGTCCGCAGGCGCTTCGATTCTGGGCGTGGGTTATCTGATTCCGTTCTGCTACCTTCTCTGGTCTCTGAAATATGGGCCGGACGCGCCGCCTAATCCCTGGGGCGCGACAGGCCTCGAGTGGCAGACGTCCTCGCCGCCGCCCACGCAAAACTTTGACATCACCCCGGTGGTCACAACGGAAGCTTACGACTATTCTTCTTTGGAGGGTGTAAACGTTGGATAGCCATGCAGCGGTTGTCACGCACGAAGCGGAAGCGACTGTCCCGCTCAGGCACCATTTCGAAAACCTCGAGCAGCAGAAGGACGCCTCCACGGTTGGAATGTGGGTTTTCCTCGTCACCGAAATCATGTTCTTCGGCGGCCTGTTCCTGGCCTACTTCGTTTACCGTCAGGCTTACCCCGCCGCCTTCGCTTCGGCGAGCAACAAGACGGATCTCTGGCTGGGCGCGGCTAATACGACAGTGCTGATCTGCAGTTCGCTGACGATGGCGCTGGGTGTGCATTTCGCCGCCATTGGAAAACGTAAGCTTCTTGTCCTTTTCCTGCTCCTTACCCTGTTCCTGGGAAGCGTGTTTCTCGGCGTGAAGACGTATGAATATCACGATAAGTGGGTGCACCACGAGGTTCCGGGCGAGCATTTCGAATGCGAAGGCTGCAAAGATGCCGGACACGCCTCACTGTTTTTCTCTTTATATTTCGGCATGACTGGCTTGCACGCCATGCACATGATTATAGGCGCGGGAATTCTGCTGATATTGATCTGGCAGGCTTACCGGGGGAAGTTCACGCCTGAGTGGCACACGCCGGTTGAGATGTTCGGGCTCTACTGGCACTTCGTCGATATTGTCTGGATTTTTCTGTTTCCGCTGCTCTACCTGATCGACCGCTCCGGCAGGGGATTATCATGAGCCATTCGCACGGAGGCGGTCATCCGCATCCTCACAGTCACACGCACGAACACACCCATGACGATCTTGACGACGAGCATAGCCACAGTCACGGGAAACATCACATCGTACCGAAGCGCATTTATTTCCTGGTCTTTTTCACGCTGATCGTTTTGACCTGGGTCACCGCCCTGGTTTCAACCGTCGATCTGGGCCGCTGGAACATCTTCGTTGCTCTCGCGATCGCCATGATCAAGGCTTCGCTCGTGATTTTGTTCTTCATGCACATCTGGTACAGCACCAAGCTGACGAAGATGATTTTGGGCGCGGGATTTTTCTGGCTCGTGCTGCTGTTGTTTATCACGATGTCCGATATCTGGACCCGCAACTGGATGGGCGTTCCCGGGCGCTAAGTTATCTGCGGCCGGCTCCTTCTTTCGATAATTTTGACGGCGCAAACTGTCATCGCCACTCGTGGATGGTGCGGTCATGAACGCGCTCAAGGGCCTGCTTTGGTGCGGCAATTTATCACAAGGTTAATCGGCCAACGGCTGAGATCATGATTTCCCGATGGATCGAATCGGCTGGACTAGAACTAGATCTGGACTAGCCCTGAGGGCGCTGATCCAACGGTAAATCGATTCAACAATCAACTCCGCCCGTCGGATTTCCGACGCTCCCCGCCGGAATAGCAGAAAGACCTCGTTCAAGATGCTCTCCGGAACCGCTATAGCCCACCGTTTTGCGCTTTAAGCATATGCGGCCTGCCCCGCTGCGAAGCGAAATCTTCACCCCGCTCCCTTCGGCTCGAAACTCGCGGGAGAACGCGATCTACGCCGATCTCGTCCAGGCGCCGCGCTTCGAGCCGAATCCGCTCCAGGTTCCAGGCCCATTCTTCGGACGGTCACTGCTACACCAGACTCAGTGCTACCGTGAGCCGCGACAAGGGCGAGCGCAGCCAGTTCGTGGGAGACATTGCGCATCTGGGGCAGGGGTCGCGAGCGTTGATCCGGCTGACGATGCACGATTCGATGGTCTTCTCGCTGGCCGCCGGAATCTTCTGCGGCGGGAAAGATCGCGGAAGGGCGTCCCGAAATCCCCTCAATCCATCGCTCCTGCTCGATGCTTTTTCGGAGCCAGCCTGGTCTGGCGGTGAAAAATCAGAAAACGCCGGTTGATTCCGGGTGATCGAAAGCGCGGAGAAGGTCGTCGCAGGAAACTAACAACTTCCCACGCCCTGGGATCAAACAAAAAGCCTGCCCTCAGGGGAGAGGGCAGGCTTCCGAATTACATCGAGGCGCCAGAGCGGCGGGAATAACTACGCGGTGCCGCTGGCTCCCGCCTTATCGCCCGAAATTGCTCCCTGCGCCGCAGCCAGTCTGGCGATCGGCACCCGGTATGGTGAACACGAAACGTAGTCCATCCCGATCCTGTGGCAGAACTGCACCGAGCTCGGCTCTCCGCCGTGCTCTCCACAGATCCCTACCTCCAGGTCTTTGCGAGCCCCGCGGCCCAGCTTCACCGCCATTTCGACCAGCTTCCCAACCCCCTCCTGATCGAGAACAGCAAAAGGATCAGCCTTGAAGATCTTCTCCTTTTCATAATCTTTCTGGAACTTCGTATAGTCGTCGCGGGAAAGCCCCATCGTCGTCTGCGTGAGATCGTTGGTGCCGAACGAGAAGAATTCCGCCTCCTTGGCAATCTTGTCCGCGGTTAGCGCCGCGCGCGGAATCTCGATCATGGTTCCGACCAGATACTTCACCTCGACGCCGGCCTTTGCGAAAACCTCCTCCGCCACCCGAACCACAATCTTCTTCTGGTTCTGCAGTTCCTCAACGGAGCCGATGAGCGGAATCATGACCTCGGGAAGCACCTTTACGCCTTTCTTCGCCACCTGCACGGCGGCTTCGAAAATGGCGCGCGCCTGCATCTCCGTGATCTCGGGATAAGTCACGCCGAGGCGGCACCCGCGGTGTCCCAGCATCGGGTTGAATTCATGCAGCTCTTCCACGCGGTGCAGCAGCTCGGGAAGGGCCTTCTTCAGATCCTTCACGTCGATACGGTAACGCGCGGAGAGCTCCTTCTTCACCTTGATATCGGCATGCTTCAGGACTTCCAGGTCGACCATCAGGTTTTCACGCTTGGGCAGAAACTCATGCAGCGGCGGATCGAGCGTTCGGATGACTACAGGAAAACCGTCCATCGCCTTGAACAATCCCGCGAAATCCGAGCGTTGCATCGGCAGCAGTTTCAGCAGCGCTTTGCGGCGGCTTTTTTCGTCGCGCGCGAGAATCATCTGCTGCACAAACGGCAGGCGATCTTCCGCGAAAAACATATGTTCGGTGCGGCAAAGGCCTATGCCTTCGGCGCCGAATCTGCGCGCCACAATGGCATCCCGTGGAATATCCGCATTCGCGCGCACGCCGAATTTTCCCCGGAATTCATCGGTCCAGCTCATGAACTTGCCAACGAAATCGTGGTCGAGATTTGGTTCAACGGTCTTTGCCTGGCCGAGGTAAACATCGCCGGTGGTGCCATCGAGCGAAATGAAATCGCCCTGCTTCACTACGACGGGCTTACCGTTCACCTGGGCCGTAAACACGCCGCGCGTCTCATCGATGCGAATCTCGCCCGCGCCTACTACGCAGGGCCGACCCATGCCGCGGGCTACGACTGCGGCGTGGCTGGACTTACCGCCAATCGCCGTCAGAATGCCCCTGGCGACATCCATGCCATGGATATCGTCCGGCGTCGTTTCCTTGCGAACCAGCAAGACGGGCCCATGCGCGGACATCTCAACCGCTGTCTCGGCTGAGAAGACAACGCGTCCCACGGCTGCACCCGGCGAAGCCGAAATGCCATTCGTGAGTTTCGTGAGATCCTTCAGCGTTTTGGGATCGAAAACGGGATGCAGCAACTGATCGAGCTGCGCGGGAGCCACGCGAAGAATAGCGTCTTTCTTCGTGATCATTCCCTCTTCCACCATGTCTACAGCGATGCGAACCGCTGCCGGACCCGTGCGCTTGCCATTGCGGGTCTGAAGCATGTAGAGCTTCTTTTCCTGAATGGTGAACTCGAAATCCTGCATGTCCTTGTAATGCTTTTCGAGGTTCGTAGTGATCTCTTTGAGCTGCGCGTAAGCTTCGGGCGAAGCCTGTTCCAGCTGCGAAATCGGTAGGGGCGTGCGGATGCCCGCCACCACATCTTCTCCCTGCGCGTTCATCAGGAACTCGCCGTAGAACACCTTCTCGCCTGAACCGGGATCGCGCGTGAAGCCGACGCCCGTGCCCGAATCCTCGCCCATGTTTCCGAACACCATCGCCTGCACATTTGCCGCGGTGCCAATGTTGTCGGGAATCTTCTCCATGTTGCGGTAGTAGGCGGCCTTGGGGTTCCACCAGGAGCCGAACACCGCGCCCACGGCGAGCGAGAGCTGCTCGCGAGGGTTATCCGGAAACGCCTTCTTCGTTTCTTTCTGGACCAGCTTCTTGTAGTCCACGATGATGGCCTTCAGGTCCGCAGCGGTAAGATCGCTGTCGGTCCTGACCTTCGCTTTCGCCTTGCGAGCGTCGAAGATGTGATCGAATTTCTCCATCTCGATGTCAAGCGCTACTTCGCCGAACATTTGAATAAAGCGGCGATAGCAGTCGTAGGCGAAACGTTCGTTGCCGCTCTTAGCCGCCAGCCCCGCGGTGGTCTCTTCATTAAGACCAAGGTTGAGGATGGTGTTCATCATGCCCGGCATCGAGAACTTCGCGCCCGAGCGTACGCTCAACAGCATGGGATTCGACGAATCGCCCAGCTTCTGGCCCATCTGCTTTTCCAGCTTCACAAGGGCTTTATCGACTTCGGTTTCGACTTCCGGCGGCATCTGTTTGCCGTTGTCGAAGTAGGCGTTGCAGACCTGCGTCGCAATCGTGAAGCCCGCGGGTACTGGAAGCCCCGCGCGCGACATCTCGGCGAGTCCCGATCCTTTGCCGCCTAAGATATCTTTCATCTTGCCGTCGCCGTCGGCCGTTCCGCCGCCGAACCCATAAACGTTCTTGCTCATTATTTCTCCTGAGTGGAAGTTACGATTTCTGAAAAATCTGCAATGGTTGAAAACTCGGCCAGCATCATGTGCAGCAGCGTGAGCCGATTCTGGCGAACCGCCGGGTCACTGGCGTTCACCATAACTCTGTCGAAAAACAAATCGATGGCGGGGCGCATTTCGCCGATAGCCTCGAGTTTGCCGCGATAAGGCAGCGGCGCGAGGCGGTCTTTCACGCCAGTGGCGGTGCTGTACAGTTCGGTCTCGGGACCAGGCTCAAGCAGTGCTGGATCTACCTCGCCGGCCTTGAACTCAGGCCCAGCCTGCCGAAGGATGTTCTTAATGCGCTTGAAACCAGCAGCCACAGGCTCGAAATTCTCGGTCGTGCGAACCTCGCGCAGTGCCAGCAGGCGCTCTTTCACATCCACCAGATCGTCCCAGCCAGAGGCCAGCGCCGCGTTCACTTCGTCATAAGCAAAGTCGCGGAAATAATGCCGCACGCGTTCGAGGAAAAACTCCCGGACCTGCGAATCGGCCAGCAACTCCCCAAGCGGCAGCTTCCACCCGCCTTCGACGATAATCTTTACAATCCCCTGGGCCGCGCGCCGCAAGGCGAACGGATCCTTCGAGCCCGAGGGAATGAGCCCGGCCTCAAAACATCCCCGCAGCGTGTCGAGCTTGTCCGCAATCGAAAGCAGTTGCCCGGCGGGTGTACGGGGGATGGAATCCTCCATGCTGGCCGGCTTGTAGTGATCGTAAATGGCGGTGGCGACCTCTTCGGTCTCACCCTGAGCCCGGGCATAAAGACCGCCGATGATGCCCTGCAATTCCGTGAACTCTTTAACGAGCTCAGTTGTCAGGTCGGCTTTCGAGAGTTGCGCCGCGCGGACGCCATTCGCATCGCCGCCCAGCCGCTTCACGAGGGCCGCGACACGTTCGGTCTTCTCAAGATAAGTGCCCAGCTTCGCCTGAAAAGTGACGTTCGCGAGATCCTGCACGCGGTCCGCGAGTTTCTTTTTCTGGTCCGCATCCCAGAAGAAGCGGGCATCGTTGAACCGGGCCCGCAGCACCCGCTCATTCCCCTTGCGGATCAAACCTTCGGGGTCGCCATCGGTATTTGTGACCGCCACGAACTTCGCCGCCAGCCTGCCATCCGCGTCTTCCACGGAAAAATACTTCTGGTGATACCGCATCACCGTTGAAAGAACTTCAGCGGGAAGCGAAAGGAACTCTTCGTCAAAGGCGCCTGTGATCGGCGTGGGCCATTCGGTTAAGTTGACCAGAGTGTCCAGCAGCGGGTTATCGCATTTGTATTTCGTCGGGACGGCGCGGATGCGCGCGCGGCGCTCCGCAGCTGAAACGATCACAAAATTCTCGCGCAGCCTCTGCTCGTAATCCCCGTAAGTCACCGGAAACCGCGCGGCACCCAACCTGCGATGCCCGCTCGATTCATTCCCCGACTTGACACCCGCGATTTCAAACGGAATGACCGCATCGCCGGCCAGCGCCACAATCCAGCGAATCGGCCGAATAAAGCGCGGTCCGCCCTTCCCCGGCCAGTACATGGTCTTGGGAAACGGCGTCTTGAGAATCAAAACCGGCAGAGCCTCAGACAGAATATCGGCCATGGCCCGCCCCGGCGTATGCCGGACATAGCTGTATTTTTCAGCTTTCCCGTCGGACAACACCTCGAGCTGCTCCGGAGCCACGCCCTGCTTTTTCGCGAACCCCGCCACAGCTCCCGCCGGAGCGCCTTTCGCAGGCCCCCACACGCGGTCCTCGGAATCGGGCTCACGCTCCTGCAGGCCTTCCGCACGCACCACCAGCCGCCTCGGTGTGGCATCCGTTCGAAGAGAACTGACGCCAGCCACCTTACCGACCGCAGCCCCAAGGTATTCAAGCGCGCCCGCCAGCATCCAGTCCGGAATTTCTTCGCAGCCAATTTCGAGGAGGAAGGTCACTGGATCATCCTTTTTTCCCTCGGTTGTTCCACCCATGATTCCGCAACGCCAACCGCCAGTCTCCGAATGCGCCCAATCACGCCGACGCGTTCGGTCACGCTGATGGCCCCGCGGGCATCGAGCGTATTAAACAAATTGCTGCATTTCAAAACGTGGTCGTAGGTCGGCAGCAGCGGAAACCGCGCCTTATCCTCAGTCTCTTTGTAGAGGCCCAGCAGCCGCTTGGCCTCCGCCTCATGGATCTCGAACAGTTGCCACAGGGTCGGCACATGCGCCGTCTCGAAGTTGTAAACCGAGTACTGCAGTTCGTCCTTGTAACGGACCTCGCGGTACTTCACGCCGGGCGTCCACTCGATGTCGTAGACGCTGTCCACGCCCTGCAGGAACGCGGTCAGCCGCTCCAGTCCATAGGTGATTTCCGCCGGAACCAAATCCAGATCGATCCCGCCGCACTGCTGAAAGTAAGTGAACTGGGTGATTTCCAAACCATCGAGCATCACCTGCCAACCCACGCCCCAGGCGCCCAGCGACGGGTTCTCCCAGTTATCTTCTTCGAGCTTGAGATCGTGCTTGCTGAGATCGATCCCGAGCGCCTCCAGGCTCCCCATATACTGCTCGATCACATCCGCCGGGGTCGGCTTGAGGATCACCTGCAACTGCATGTGCTTATAGAGCCGGTTCGGATTATCGCCATAACGCCCATCCGCTGGGCGGCGGCTTGGCTGCACATAGGCTGTGCGATAAGGCTTCGGCCCCAGCGCCCGCAGAAAAGTCTCCGGGCATGACGTTCCCGCGCCCACTTCCACGTCATAGGGCTCCTGAATAATGCAGCCGCGTTCACCCCAGTATTTCTTCAGCTGAAAAACAATCTCCTGAAAGGTCGGCATAATTAAGCGGCTTCGAGGACCGGCACGGTGATCAGTTTGCGTTCGATGTGAGTCTCAATCTGCTGGGCGAGAAAGCGGCGCAAATCCGCCGCGGTGCCTTGCGACCAGACCCTTTCCGAGAGCTGTCCGATCGGCGTATGCAGCATCTCCTCTGCCAGCGCACGGGAATCCCGCGCCAGTTCCCACGTGTTGCGCAGATCGTGCGTGCGGCGGCATTCATTGCAGTAAAGCCCTGCCCGATGCCGGCTGAAGTAAGCACGCTCGGCCGTTTCCGGATCTTCGAGCCAGCACCCGCAGCCAAGGCAAACATGCAGTTCCGGCAGCAATCCCGCCAATCGCACCGCCCACAAACTGAAATACGTCACGGAACACCAGACTGCGCCCGGCTGCGTGGATCGCAGATGATCGAGAACCGCAGTCAGCAGCCGAAAGTATTTTTCGCTCGGCTCGGCCGGCGGTAGCAGTTGCTCTGAAACCTCGGCGAAGAAATCGAGCGCGCAGGCCGACGCCATATCCCCCAGCAGCGAGAATTGCGATTGCACAAGGGCACACGAATCGATATTGACCAGTTCCCGGTTGTCGCGCTGAAAATAAGACATCTGTATGTGCGAAAGCCGCTCCAGGCCAGAACCAAAATTGCTTTTCGGACGCCTCGCACGGCGCGCAACACCCCGGAGCCTGCCGAAATCGCGGGTGAGAAAACTAACGATCAGGTCGCCTTCACGGAAAGGGTAAGTTTGCAGCACGAAGGCTTCGCTCACACGAGCGGGCATATCAACTGAAAAGCACGGAATTCCAAGGTTATCACGGACCTGCCGCAGCGCCCTGAATCTGGTGCCGCCAGCCTTATTTCGGCGCGGCTTCGCCTTTGTGCGCCAGCAGGTAATCGATATCCTTCGGCGCGAAAGTCATATCCGGTCTCAGCCGGATGACTTGCCGCAGGGAGGCAATAGCGTCGTCGTCCAGCCCCAGTTTGTGCTGGGCGGCGGACAGGTTAGCCCAGGCTTCGCCCAGATTTTCGTTGATCTTCAGGGCCGCGCGCGCCGCGTCCATCGAATCCCGGTAGCGGTGGTTCCGGAAATAGAGAACCGACAACGTCAGATAGTCGCTCGTGCTCCCAAGGTTCTTCGCCCGGGTCGCAAGCCGCTCGAATTCGTCGAGAGTGGAGTTGGCCAGAACCAG
>JBDUBZ010000107.1:0-10733 GCA_040003745.1 Terriglobia bacterium | reverse complement strand
GTGGCAGAAGTTTTCAAGGGATCGCGAATTTCTCAGCCTTGCGTGGCTGGCTTCGCCATAGCCGCCCGTGGGCGTTCGAGGGCGAGGTTGTTCATCGCCGTCGCACTCCAAGAAGCGGCGCACCATGCTCAGAAAATCGACATGCCTTCGTGGACGCCTTCGAACGTGATCCTGTTCTGGTGAAAGCCTTGAAATGCCGGAGAATAGCGCATCATTGTTTTCTGCATCGCGCTCAACAGCCCGCCTTGGCGATGTTTCTGCATTCGTCAAAATCCAGGGCTTCCATGCGATTCGTGGCTCAGCATGCCCCGGGATGGCCCGATGTTCCGGATACTGCGTGCCCAGGGCATGGTCCGGGCCTTTTGCAGCATGGCTCAATACTGGCGAGCGTCAACAGCCGAGGTCCGGTTTCGCTGTTACAGGAACACACTGCAGAAATACCTGACGGGGGTGGCATTGGTTGGCGCGCGGCAAAACATTCCTTCTCGCTCCCGTTTACAACGCCTGATAAAATAAAGGACGCGTCAAGCGCTTGCGCAATGTGGCTACCTCTTCTGATTCAATAGGAGCCATGTAATTTCAGTTACCTTAAAAAGCCTGCCTCCTGTAAATCGCTTACTACAGCATAAAGGACGTTATGTTGTTGGTCGAGGAATTAGCCTCGCGCGGCGTCAATCACGGTTGAAAGCTGATTGGCTAGCATCTCGGCCATTAACTGCTCCATAACAGAGACCTCCAGCGTCCCAGATTCCCAAGCGGCGTCTGCTGCATCCAGAGCTTGATAATACGGCTCACGATTTGAAACTATCTGGTCTGGAATCGTCACAGTTCCGGGCAGATTATACCCGAGTCGTGCGCACAAAACGAGATACGACACCGCCCGACTGGTTCTCCCATTACCGCCAGCGAATGGGTGAATCCAGTTAACTCTCCACATCAGGTAAGCGGCAAGATGAAGCGGCGACGATTCTGTCCATTTTTTATTGACGTAGTCGCACATCTCTTCGACATGCTCGGCCACTGTGTCGGGTTCTGGGGGTTGATGTGTTGTGCCATTAATGAATACGGGGCCTGTACGAAAATTTCCCGCACATGTATAGATATCTTTAATTGCCAGCCGCTGTAATCGTTGAATGATGCTGGGGCGAAGCGTGAATCCCTGCTTCGCCTCCTCAATAAGGCGAATGACCTCATCAAACTGGATAAGGCCATTCCGCGCCTCAAGCGCGGCCTTTTGGTCTGCATCTGTATAAATCTGATGGGAAGCCGGTTTACTATCGCGTTGTATGTCGGTTCTTCGCATCTTCTTGCAAAGCTTCGGCGGCGCGGTCTACTGTCGCTCGCGTTATACGTTCGTTCTCGAAATGAGTATTGCCGTATGCAAAACTTCGTCGTTGGGCTTCTTGCTCCGAAGAACTGTTTTTGCGGTCACGCAACTCCCGCAAGAGAGCCTCGAGTTTATTTCCCATGGCCTGATGATATCCCACTGACACGCTCCCTCCACAAACATTCCCCTCCCGTTCTGTTTTTAGCATGTGATAAAGGACATTATCACCGCCCTAGCTGCGTTGAGATGGTTTCAGTTTGCGGGTGATGTCCCTCAGTCCTCCGCCCCTGCGGCGAGCTCGGACAGCTTCGGCTGCTGCACGGGATTTCGTGTGGCAGTTTCAGACTCGTTTGAAAATGAAAGCCTTTGCGGCAGCGTTAGCGCTGCTTTTACCGTGACGCCGTGCCACTGGCCACCCCTGCCGGTTCTGATGTTCAGCCGGTTTAGCTCGCGGGCAATGGCTCGGTCGCTCCTCCCTTGCCCTTCGAGGCTCTGCATGATGTTGAGAACTTCTGGCGCAGGCCTGCGGGGGATGTGGACGGCGCGGGCGCGTTCGAGGGCTTGCAGCGGGCGCGGGCTGCCAAGCTTCACGCCTCGTTTCTTCGCTGCTCCAAGTGCTTCCTTCGTGCGCTTGGAAATCTGCTCGCGTTCATGCTCTGCGAACGCGGCCAACCTCACTGTAGCTTTCTCAAACGTTTTAGCCACGTACACCACGACGGCCAAAGTAGCCGCCGATTGTGGCGATGTCAGGAGCGAAACAGCGCCCGGTATCCTTCCTACTCGAAATGCCGGTCATTGGTGCGCAGAAATGCAATCGGTGAGGCTGTAGCCCCTGTCGTCGCTAGCCGCATACAAATCGAAATCCGCCGGAAAAGACGCTCGGTTCTGAGGAAGAATGTGGATGTTCGGATCTCGACCCAATTCCCGAACAGTTTCGACGGCGCGGCGGCGCAACCAGAGACTACCGGAGAAAAAATTCAGGAACTCGCTCAGCACTTCATCGGTCGTGACAACGAGTGTATTTGCGAGGGCGGCCTCCAGGTGTGCGGCCTGCTGGTAGAGTTCATCATCATCATCCGTTAGAGCCACCCAATAAAACGTATCGGCGAAAACAGCCTTCATCGTTTCGATAAGCCGTAAACATGGTGATCGATCTGGTAGGCGCCGCCTTCCGGATACTCGGCGCGCACCTCATCGGCCATATCAGCCGAGATTTCACGAATTCTCGCGGAGAGCGGTCATCGCTGCTACTCCGGCCCGGCACCCTCGTCAGGCACGCTCGGCAAGATCTCGGCGGAACCCTGCCCATCTCTTCGAGTACGATATCGGCAGGCGATTACAGGGAACCACTCGTTCCCGATGCGTCTACAGCGTGCATTTCGCGCCACGCTTGAACACTGGACACAATCAGGTCGTCAACGGACTGAAAATCGCCCCTGTCGATCTCGCCGCGCACAAGCCGCTCGGTGGCGGGGGTGATGTGGATCTGCATGAGCAGTTCCTGTTTTAACTGGCCCTTCTCTTCAGAATAATGTATTTAGCCCTGCCTGCCCCGACCGTTCCCTTGAAGCTGGCAGATCGCCACGGAGGCAGTTCTGCTCCAACGGTGAGACACCGCGGGCTTCCGGTCGGCGCTTATTCGGGACGGCGGCAGCTGAAGTTCGCCGCTTCGTCGATGCTGCCCGAGCCCTTGTAGCGCGCGACTTCGGGCCAGGGGCAGAGCGGGCGCGTGCGGACGGTCTTGCCGTTCAGGATGCGCGCCGCGGGAATGGAGGCCGGGGCTTTGCCTTCTTCCACCCACTGGACGAGGGGTGAAGCTGTGTCGAAGGTGCCGGTGCCGATGCCACCGCCGCAATGGAACATTCCCGGAACCATGAAAAGGCGCGCAAATTCGGAGGTTGACGGACCCATCTTCGCGGCTACGTCCTCGTAATACTCAAGACCCATGCGGGGATTGAGCTGCGGGTCGGCCCAGCCGAAATACATCAGAAGTTTGCCGCCGCGCTGGCGGAACGCCGTCAGGTCGGGATTGGTCGCGTCGAGAACCTGCTGGGCGAAGGCGAGGTGGTCGTAATTCTTGTCGATGTCGAGCTTCAGCAATGCATCGGAGTCCGTGAGGTTGGCGAGGGGCGTCCCCGGGCCGAGAATAAAGCGGACAAAGCCGCTTGTGTAACCGTTCCAGGCGCTCTGACCGGCGGCGGTATCGATCTGCTGTCCCAGCCACCCGCTTTGACCGTTGGGGCCTGCGATCTCGGCACCGAGCGGCCAGCCGGGGAAGTACCGTTTGCCGTTACGCGGCACGTCGGCGTACAGGCGCGCGGCGGCGGCAATTTGACTGGAAGTAAAGCAACTGGGACCGTCATTGGCGCCTTCGCAAAGGGGCAGGTCGCGGGCGGGCCGGAAGTCGCAACGGAGTGGATTATCGATCAGACCGTCTTTAAGGCCGTCGCCTGCATCGCATTTGTCATAGACGCGGGCGGCGAGCAGGTTCAGTTTGGAGGCGGGAAAAGGGTTCTGGGCCAGACCTTGTTTCCAGTAAGCGCGAGCGAGTTGCCCGCCGGTGTAGTTGAGGCCTGGAGAGCCGGCGATGATGCCGTCGAAATCGGCGGGGAAGCGCTGGGCGAGCATGAGAGCCTGGCGGCCTCCTGTCGAGCAGCCGTCGAAATAGGCTTTGTTCAGCGGCTCGGCGTAGTAGGCGGCGATGAGGCGTTTGGCGGTTTCGGCGGTTATGTGGAGAGAGCGGAAACCGAAATCGATGAATTTCTGGCGGTTGACGGCGAAGGTTCCACCGGGCTCGCGCTGGGCGGAGTGGCCGGTGTCGGTGGCCGCGGTGACAAGACCGGCGGTGAGACCGCGCGAGCGATTGGCGATGCGTCCGGCGGCTTCGAAAGATTCGCCGGCGAAGCCACCGTTGCCGAACATGTAGAGGCGCCCGTTCCAGACGGTGGGGAGGTTGACCTGGATGTTGACGTCAGGTTGAACCAGCAGATCGACGCGGCAGTGTTCCGGTGCGGTGGCGGAGGCCGGGATCATTGCGGCGGAGTACACGGACAGCTCGTAGCCTGTGAGGCCGACGAGCGCTGCGCAGGCTTTGCTGGGCTTGAAAGCTGGGCCCGTAGTCTTGTAGTCGCGGAATTGAACGCCTCCTCCGCCCTGGGGCAGGAGGGGTGCGGCCAGGAGCAGGGCGGATGTGACGAGGTAGAACGGGACGCGCATGACCGGAGATTGTATATCAACTGGCCAGCCTGCGAGCGCCACGACCTGGAATTGGAAGGCGGGCGCAGATCGCTGAGCGAATCCCGCGGACAGCCGCGAATCGGCCGATTCTTACAACGGGCGTACTCATCACGGCGCTGCGGCGCAATCCGCCGCAGTGGAGTTGCGCGGTGGTCATTACTTTAAACGCGGGCTTCGCGACTTCATGCGGGCTTCGCGTCCGACTCGGGGCAATCCACTCCGTTTTCACTAACGCGGCGCTCAGGCTTGTCAACAGAGATCCCCGGCGCATCATGGAAAAGCAGCGCTTCACGACATCGATCTGGACGTTGAGCCACACTGAGCATTGGTCTTTCGCTTGATTAGTTGAGCCAGCACATTGGTCGTGGAGCTGCTTAAACAGCAGCCATGTACAAATCGTTTGTAAAAAGTTCTCAGGTTGCCCGAGCGAGTCTTTGTTCGGTCTGTGTTGCCGCTTTCCTGGTGGTTTCCCCGGCCTCAGCGCAGAATGCGGCCCAGAACGCCTCCTCTTCTTCGCAGAGCGATGAAAGCACGATGACTGGCACCGTTACTTCGTCGACGCTGCACACTCTCGTGTTGAGAGGCGAGGGCGGTCAGTATCAGTTGTTCGAGTTCGATAATGAGGCGGTCCGGCCCCGCACTTTAACGCCGGGTTCGGTCGTCAGAGTAGTGTCGTCTCCCGGCGATGACCGCACGGTACGAATCGCGTCGCAGGTCACGGTTGTTACCGCAGCCGTAGCAGGAGCACAATCCGCAACTGCACAGACAGACCAACCCATTTCCCCGGAGGTCAGACGAATTGAAAGGGAAATTGAGCGGAATGCGCGTAGATACAGGTTGGGCGTGCGGGCCGGCGTCTCACTGGACCCCGAGCTGATCGTGCTGGGCGTACAGGCGCAAATAGGCCCATTCTTCGGACCCAACGTCTATTTCCGGCCGAATGTGGAGTTCGGAATCGGCGAAGTTACTGCCTTGTTTGCGCTCAATCCGGAAGTCATCTACGTGTTACCGGCAACGTCCCGCCGGGGAAACTGGACCCCTTATTTTGGAGGCGGACCGGGATTCTCTTTTCTGCACCAGAACTTTGAGCGGAATACCGGCTCGGGCAGCGTGGGGAATCGTGTGGACTTTGGCGAATTCCACAGCTCCGCCGCTTTGAACATACTCGGTGGCGTCAGGTCACGGAGCGGCATGTTCGTGGAGCTGAAGACCAGCGTGTATGCGAGCCCGGCACCGGTCTTCCGCATGATGGTGGGTTATAACTTCTGAGGAGTATGCCCCGGCAGTGAAACCGGGGGGAGGGTCAACCGTTTTTCGGGGCTGACCGGGTATGATCGTCCCTCAAACTTGAGGTAGTTCGCGCTCAGCATCAAAGACGCGGCCTGAGGCCTGTCCGCGTCTTTGACCTGGGTCGAACTACTGCCTTACCCGTTTACGCGGGCGCGAACGGGGCTCCGCAGGCGCATGGTGGGCCTCAGGTGGTGGGCGTCAGGTGGTGTGCGTCAGGGGGTTGCCACTTGTTGCGGAGACGTCGTGATCCCGAGGCCCGCGTATTGTTCTTTGACCTTCACGACCTTGCTTCCAGAGAACGTAACGAAGGTGATTTTCCCGGGAGCCTGTCCGTAAATCCAGTCCTCCAGATCGTTCCCATCCACCGTTTCGCGAAACTTGCGGACGGGATGACCGAGCGCCAGCAGAACCTCATCCCGATTCATTCCTTCGAGCGCACGTTTTTCGGCGATCGCTTTCTGCATTTCAGGGGGCAGCGTTTCGCTGTAGATTTTCGTGACTGAATGCGTGTCGAAATCCATCAGCGGCGCGAGCGTCTTCTTGATCTGATCGGAAGTCAGATTCTCGAGCGGCTTGTGATAGTTAATCTCGATGTTTGTGCCGAGGCTCGGCGTGTAATCGCCGTTGCCGACCGGCCGCGTCCCCTGACCCATGCCAGCCTGAATATGGTCGTACCAGTGCTCACCGCTTTTCAGCCCGCCGTTGATTTCAAGCAACAGCTTGTCGCCATCAAACACGACTCTGGTGACTTTGATCTGATCTCCGACGCGCGCCGCGGGTCCGCCGTTCTGCTGCGCCTCGAGCTGCCATTTGGCCTGGTCCCAGCTGCCATCCACGTCGAAGGCCAGGGGCTTTTTGGAACGCGGCAGATAGGTCTTCGCCTTGGCGTATTCCGCCGACAGATTGCGCAGAATCTCGATCCTCTCGTCATCGGTGAGTTTGTCCTTGACGGGAATAATGGCGGCCTGCGTCGCCAGCGCAGCCACTAAGGCGCAGCAGGCGGCTGTTCCAAAAGCCATGCGCGGCCTTTGTGGATGGGGAACTTCCAGATGGTCACAAACAAAATCGCGAGTATGGCGGACGTGAGCACGCTGGCCTCGGGTCCGTAACTGCCGCCGCTCCACAGATCGCTGGTTGTCCATACTAATTCGTATCCCGCCACTCTGATTGTAAGACCGCTGACGGCAACTCCGAGGAACGGCAGGGCAACGTTCCAGCCGAAATGAAGCCCGATGGGAAGCCAGAGATCGTGGGACCGCAGGAGCGCGCAGCCGAAAAGAATACCGAACAGCGCGGTATTCACGTCGCTCAGGGGTGTCGCGCCCGGATTTTCATTGTGCAGCCAGCCGAACAGCGCGCCGGTGAGCACGATGGCGATCCACGGACGCTTTCCATCCCCCCAGCCGCGTATCAGATACTGCAGAACAAAGCCGCGAAAGGCGATCTCTTCGCCCATCGCGCCGCATAGCAACAGCACGGGCATAAACAAAGCTGCGCGCCAGGACACGTCGGCGCCGGGCACCCAGCGAAAGTGAGCCATGCCGAGCGCGGCGGCCGGCAGCACCACGAGCGCCGCCGCTGCCAGACCGAGCACCGCGCCGAGCGTGAGATTGCGGACCGCGCGGTCGTTCCATTCGAGGCCCAGATCGCTGAGGCCGCGCGCTTCGAACGTCGCCATGGAGAGTGCGTTGGCGCCGGTTGCGGCCATCAGCATGGGAATGGTGATCGCCATCATCCGGCCACCGAGGAATTCGACGACCGAGGCGAGAATCCAGAACGCCACCCGGAAAACCGCGTAGCAGAGGAACGCGCCGAGCAGCGGCCGAAGCGGGCCGTACTTTTCCGGAGCGGGTTCGGGCACCTCAGCGCACCTGCACACCGCGCCGGGCGACGGTGGTCTCGAGCACCACGGCGCCTTGCTCGCGCACCACGCGGGCGACTCTCTCTTTCGCGTCCGGTTCGACGAAGAACACCACACAGCCGCCACCGCCGGCGCCGCAGGCCTTGGCGCCCGTGGAGCCCGCTTTTCTGGTGCGGGATATGAGCTGGTCGATCAGCGGCGTGGTGATTCCCGGAATATTGCGGCGGCGGAAAGACCAGTCGTCGCGCATGAGGCGTGCGGTCTCGGCCCAGTCCGCTTTTTCGAGAGCGGCGCGCATGGCATTCGCGCCGAAAGCGATGCGGGTGAAATTGCGCTGGATGGCGCGATCGCCATCCACATAGCCTTTCATGACTTCCCAGTTGTTGATGCCCGAATTGCGCGGGGCGCCCGTGTAAGCGAGCACAAAGCGCCGGTCCAGCTCATCCGGATCGACCGCGAGCGCCTTCCGGACGATTCCGGCCGGACCCAGTTCAATGGCGGAGGCGCCGCCATATATGGCTGGATAATAATCCTGCGCCCCCGTGGGCACGCGGATCACCTGCGCTTCCACGTTCTGCGCAATCTCGCGGATTTTCTCGATTTTGAAGCCGCCTCCGGTCAATTTATTCAGGGCCGAGGCGACCGAGATCATCAACGACGAGGACCCGGAAATTCCCGCCCCCGCCGGGGCTTCGGAATTGGTTTGGAGCGTGAGGCCTGCCTCCGGGCCAAAAAAGCGCAGCAGGAGCGCTGGAATGGGCAGGCGGTAGCGACGCGCGGTACGCAGATGTGCGAGTGAATCGAAGGTCTCTTCAATTCCGAGGTCGGCCGAACGCATTACGATCCGCGCGTCTTCCCGCGTCGTAATCTCGCACGAAGTATAGCGATTCACCGCGAAATTGATGGTGACCGAGTTCTCATGGAAGAGGTAAAGCGGCCAGATATCGAGCGTTGCGCCCGCCAGATCTATGCGGCAGGGCGCTTTGGAGGTGACTCGCATGGTCGGGGAGCGAATAGACGAACATACCAGATCACCGCAGGTGACCGGGCGTGCTTCGCAGGCTGGCGCGCGTCGGGGAACGGAGGTCCGCATTCACCTCTTCGAGCGAGCCGAAGAAGCCGCGAAAAGCGTTACGGAGATGCGGCGGACGCCTGCGCGTCTGCACGAAGTCGCGAGGCCGGAACTGATCGCTGCGGGCGATGACGGCGGTTCCCAGGGGCCGGTATTCGTGCGTGCCCTGCGCCCAGGCGAGGGCGTTCTCCTCATCGATCCAGACGGCGAAGCCCATTCTCAGGTTTTCCACGCCCCCAGCAGGCGGCGCAAAAGGACCAGTTCGCCGATGTGATAAGCGTTGTGATCGGCCACTTGAAGCGCCTCCCGCAGCAGAGACTGTCCACTGCCCCAGGGCAAAGGCTGGGTCAGGTCGGAGGCAGGGTCGGCCAGCAGCTTTTCCATGGCTTCGGCGTCCTGGCGGAAGGCCGCGATGCTCGCCTGCCAGGCATCGCCGGTCGGAGGCGCCGGGGTTGGCGGCCAATATCCGGCGGGCCAGTCTGGAGATTCGTGCTTCGCATCCCGGCTGAATTCCAGCATGTCCCCTTGCGCAATTCGCAGGTGCTCGAGCACTTCCCACGGCGTGTGGGAGGCGCCCGGCGGCTTTTGCCCGCGCAAGGGAGGGGGAAAATCTTTTACCGCCTGTTCGAAGGTGGCGTGCGCTCCACCGCCTTTCAGGAGTTTCACCAGTTCGTCACGCAAGCGATCAGCCATGCCCGTATCATAAATCTTCGGCATGTGGCTGACGATTCCCAACCTGTTCACGACGTTGCGCATCTTCATGACGCCATTCATTCTTATGGAGCTTGCCCACGGAAAATTCGTGACTGCGGGATGGTTGTTTGGAGCCGCTGCCACAACCGATTTGCTTGATGGAGCGGTGGCGCGGCGCTTTCAATCGGAATCGAAAATCGGCCTCTATCTGGACCCGGTCGCGGACAAAATCCTGCTGACCAGCATCTTCATCGGCCTGGCGATGAGCGGCGCGGTTCCCCTCTGGCTGATTGCGGTGATTTTCGGACGCGACGTGTGGATCCTCGTGCTTTCTGGCATTGCTCTGAAATTTACGGGCTTCCGCAACCTGGAACCGAGCGTCTGGGGGAAGGCGAGCACCTTCGTCCAGGTCATGACGGCGGTGGCGGTGACGGCGGCGTGGGGATATCACGACGCCGTGCTGGCCCGGATTTGCGACGCCTTGTTCCTTGCGGTGGTGGTTCTCGCCGCGATCAGCGTGGTTCACTACTCGCTTCGTGGGGTGTACTGGCTGCGCGCCAGATGAATCGGCGTTGACCTGCGAGGCCGCCGGGAGTACGCTTAAGGTGAGTCGGACAGTCTCATGAGCCGTTACGTTCCCGCCCGCCATTATGTTTCGTTCGGCATTGTGGCCGTGGCGCTTGCCGGATTTTCGGCCTGGCTGGGTCTATCCTGGACGCCCGCGTTCTGCCCGGCACTGCTCTTCTTCGCAACGGCCGCCGCGCTGCTGGCGCTCGCCTTCCGGCCCGCCATCAACGTTTACGACGGGCATCTTGAAATCGGCAAGCGCATCATCCCGTGGCAGGATGTGCGCCGGGTGGACCGCACCGGCTGGCTTTCTCCGCTGGTTGTGCGTCTCACTCTTTTCGACGACGAGACGGTTCGTGTGATTTATCCAGGCGAGGTCGATTACTGCAAGCACCTGCTCCGCACCCTGCGGCAGATGGCGACGAGCGCCACTATCGATGGCGTTCCTTATCGACAATACTGGGGTGAGCTTCTGGGTGTGAATGAAGTTCGTCAGCTGAATTCTCCCCGCTATCGTGTGTTACGGCCCGAAGACGAAGAGGAAGTCGAGCGCCTCTATTTCCTGCTGAAGACCGTCGGCCATATCGACCCCCGCAATTCCGGGGATGAGCGCTGAAGCGGAAACTCGTCGTAGCCGGGCTGACCGTTCTTGTCTGCCTCTCTTTTCTATTTATTTTTCGGGATCG
>JBDUBZ010000406.1:0-3187 GCA_040003745.1 Terriglobia bacterium | reverse complement strand
AAGTCATGACTAATCGCGTGGATCCCGAGAACCGACAGAACGCGCCGTTCCTGCGGTCACATAAAGGGTCCCATCCACCACCAGCGGCGTGGAGGCGTAGAGCCTGTCGGGTGTCGGTCCAAGATTGTTCGTATTCAGCCGCCATGCGATCTGGAGCTTGTTGAAGTTGTCTTTGTTGATCTGGTCGAGCGGCGCGTACCGCGTGCTCGCGAGGTCGGCTCCGTACGTGGTCCAGTCGGTGTTCCCTTTCGAGAGAGAGCCAGCCGCCCCGGCAGTACCGCCGCTGATCGCGAGGCTCAGGGCCACATTGCCGGCGCGGATTTCGTTTGACTTCAGAATGAAGCTCAGAACGTCGGTGACCTGATTAGCCGCGAGCGAGTTGGGAGCGAACGGCGGCATGGTGGCCTTGATGCGATTGCCGAGGGTGAGCAGCGGCTGGCCGTCCCAGCTCTTCCTGAAGTTCGCGCCTGACAGAGCCGGCGCCGTCTCCATCCCTGCCAGGTTGTCGCCATGACACGCGGCACACTTCGCGGTATAAATCTGTTCGCCCCGGTTGGCCTGTTCCGCCGTGAAAACGCCGTCGCGAAGCGTCTTCGGCGCGGTGCTGGTCTGCGGCAGTGCTAAGGTCAGAATCGCGTAAGCGGCAGCCGCCGCAAAGCCGATTCTAAAAACGATCTTCATGAATTAGGTCCACTCTTTAGCCCGTAGTATGTTGCGGGTACGCCGTTCGCGAACTGACTCTCAGGTTGCGACGGCCATCCGCCAGTGGCTATCGGAGAATTATATAACCTGTTTATCGGTAGCGGGCCGATGCCACGGGGAATCGCCCCCGGGGGATTGCGCCGGGGCCGCGATTTCAAATCCGCGAAAAAGGTAGCCGGCTAACCGCTGTTGCTGGCCTTTCGCTTTCTTCGCGCGGGCCTCCGCGGACTAGTCTTTTATTGCTTGTGAGATAGTTCGAAACCTGCCGGACGCGATAGTGGCCGAGATGAACCGCGACAGTCCGCCGGGGATCAGGAAACTCTCCGTCCGGCCCTGATCGGTAAGAAATTCTCCATAATCTCTAAATTGGCTCTAATCTTCCGCCCTTCTCGTTTGACGAGATCCACCGATATTAGATAGTCGACATCCCGATTAATCGCTCTCGGGTGCAGATTGGCATACGCCTTCGCAAGTCGGGGGGAGAGCTCCCCAAGTTCTGATATGGAGGTGGAATTTGATTGATGAGCGATGTCCAGCGCAAGCATTCGCTGTCGGTCCCTTGCCTTCGACTGCTGATGGCGGAAGACATCGTGAACAAAATTCACCCACGATACATGCATGTTCAAATTTCGGATGTAGGCAAGTTGCTCTTTCAGGCCTGCCAAAAAGCCCTGAATGGCGTAATTCAAAAATGGCAGTACGTCGCCACCGGATTCACTGGCGTGCTTAAGCTGCGCAAGATATTCACGCCGCGTCAGGTTGTAGTGGTTACTGAGCAGATGCGCTGCTGGTGAGGGAACTCCCGCACTGAGAAGAATTTGAACTTCCAGCATTCTTCCCGTTCTGCCGTTGCCGTCCCCAAACCCGTGAATCCACTCGACGTATAGATGGCCCAGCACCGCCTTCAAGACGGACATCTGCATCTCGCTTAATCCGGACTGCGGGCGAAAGTCATCGCTGTTCAGCCACTCGCACAGTCGGGTATAGAGATATTCGCAATCCTGCCACGGCGCACCACGGTATGTCATCACCCCAACCGAATAGTGGCGAATTTTGCCGGGCACAACTTCCGGCGCTAAAGACAGACCCTTCAAAACAATTTTGTTAATATCCTTAATCCGTTCGAGCGTAAGCTGAAGCACTTCGCCTTCATGAATCCTGCTCAGCATCGCATTGGATTCCTGCAGGATGTTATCTATTTCCTGCTTCAGATATTCCTTATCCGGAGAGAGAGTTAACTTCCCCTCCAGGTGCCTCTGTACTTCTTCCTCCGATAAGGTGTTGCCCTCAATGGCCGTCGTTCCGAGTATTCCTTTCGCCAAATACACTGAATGAAGTTGCTGCGCCACATCCGGCCGAAGCGGAACTCCGGCGATGTGCTCGCATTTCGAAACACATTCGCCCAATGTTGCCCAGAACCCCGGACCAGCCTTTTTGAAGTTGACCCCAAACGTCAGCCACTGATGAGTGGATTCATATTCACGGCGCTGTTTTGTCACTTATAAAGTCTACTAATATGTCACCATTTTTGTCAACTGTAACTGTTGCTATATATATACTTGAATAAATTATATAAAAAATTTTGTCATTTAAAACGTCCAAAATTATGACCCAGAATGATAGATCCACAAGAACGTCAGCATGAATCGTCTCGATACCGCAAAATGTGCCGCAGTGGTCAGATGCCTGATCGAGGGCTGTTCGGTCAGCTCTGCGTGATGGCTACAGGCCGGTCTGCGGATATTGGTTTCCCGGGCGCGGGTATCGGTGAGGCAGCGGCCTGTCGCCGTTATCCACAGCCGTTTTCTGGCATACCCGCCTCATGTCGCACCTGCGCTGCCATCTCCAGGGAGCCTGCCGCACCGGTCCCAGACCAGCCACACAGTAGAATATGGAACTGCGCCCCGATGGCACTCCACCCCAGCTTCCCGTCGTCACCCTACGAGACTCTGCTCCCGGAAGTCCGCTGGTTTCCCGCCGCCGAGGAACTCCGCGCCACAGCCTACGAAAAACTGCTCCCGCCGCTCGTCGCCCGCATCCGCGAGCAAGTCAAGGTCTGGCGCGACTCCGGTTACGAAGCCGCTTCTCCCACTTCCAAAGCCCTCCTCGCATGGTGGTTTGAAACCGATCACCTGATCGAACTCGCCGACGGTTCTCAAACCCAGTTCCGTTACTATTTCGCCCAGCGCGAAGCCGTCGAAACCATCATCTGGCTGTATGATGTCCGCCGTGCCCGCGACAAATACGATCTGCTTCGCTTCGATGCCTCTGGCGCCGTCTCCGCCAATATGTTCGATGAAGACTGGCCCCGCTTCGTCGTCAAAATGGCAACCGGCGCGGGCAAAACGAAAGTCCTTTCGCTCCTAATCGCGTGGAGCTACTTCCATCGCCTCTACGAGCCCGATTCCACCCTCGCCCGCAACTTCCTTCTCATCGCGCCCAACATCATCGTGCTCGACCGCCTCCGCGCCGATTTCGACGGCCT
>JBDUBZ010000405.1:0-3187 GCA_040003745.1 Terriglobia bacterium | reverse complement strand
GCGGTGGGCGAATGAATAAACGGGGCCCCTCGGTGTATGCCTTAAACGAATCGGGGCGATTTTCCCCGCGAAGCCGGATCGCGTTAAGTCCAGCCAGGGCGAGACATGCGGTGCGGCGGGTCATCGGTACCCAGATTCTGTCATACCGTTTCCCAGCCCGGCGCCTGAGCTCCGATAAACGACACCGATACAACCCATAAAAATAGGCGATAAATTTAGATGAAACTGTTGGCCCTCCAAATGCACTAATAGGTATAGATGGAACACTTCACTTCCGCCAGGATGGAAATGACAGCGCCAGATCTGGAGGCGCTTCGTAACGAGGCGATGTTTGCCGGGGCTCTCGACCCTATGAGCCTGCGATTTCAGATTGTCGAATACGACAAAGCCAGCGGCGAGCTTCTGGGCGTCCCGTGCGACAACATTGGCTTTCTCGAAGCTGTCGAAAAGACGGCCGGGTTCATTCAGAATCGCGCAGAATCCCATTTTTGCCTCGAACCCGTCGGTTTTTTGCAGTAGGGTACCATGAAGGGCGATGACCCCGTCACAGCCCCGGATCGTACTCGATAAAGCAGCAGATTACCGCGAAAGCTACGCCAATAGCGTGCAGATCCGGGTGAACCTTTGGGACTTCTTTCTGATGTTCGGTCACATCAACCAGACATCGCCTGAGCATGTCCACATAGAGAATTTCCAGGGTATTTACATCAGCCCCCAACAGGCTAAGGCCCTTCTGGGCATACTGCAACAGAATGTGGGTCAGTATGAGTCTGCTTTCGGCGAGATCCGGCTGGAACCCAGAGCCGGCAGTGGCTTCGTCCAGTAGACGTCAGCCTTCGTGACTCGGCTCAGGGTACGACCGCAATCGTACCTTTTGGTCTACACCTGTATCGCCGTGTTTCTGCTGCTGATTCACGAGCACTACTTACAACTTCCTTATTACTGGGACGAGATCGGGCAATTCATACCGGCCTCGCTGGATCTTTATTACACGGGTTCGTGGATTCCGCACAGCACTCTCCCTAATGTTCACCCTCCGGGGCTGATGGCTTTCCTTGCCGTCTTTTGGAAAATTTTCGGTTACTCGATTGGAGCCACGCGCGTGGCGATGCTGCTTGTGGGCGCCGCCGGCTCGCTCGTTGTTTTCCTGCTCGCAATTGAACTCTCGCGTGGGCTGCCGCAGACTCCGGGGTTCGCGGCACTTGCGCTATTCTGCATTTCGCCCTTGTTCGTCGCCCAGTCGATGCTTGCGCAACTCGACATGCCGGCCATGTGCCTCACGCTGCTGGGACTGCTGTTGTTTCTGCAGAATCGTTGGCGCGCCTCCGCGCTGGCGTGCATTGTTCTGGTGCTCGTAAAAGAAACGGGAATCGTCGCCCCGGCGCTGTTCGGAGGCTGGCTTCTCTTCGTGGATCGCCGCATCCGGCAGGCGCTCTGGTATCTTTTGCCCCTGGTTGCATTGTGCGGGTGGCTTTTCATTCTAAAGCGCGGCACAGGCCACTGGTTTGGCAATCCGGGCTTTACCAGTTACAACCTTTATTACCCGCTGAACCCGATACGGCTGGGGCTCGCCTTGTTGCGGCGATTCTATTACCTGTTCATCGGCAGCGGTCACTTCATCGGCACAATTACCTTTTTGTACGCATACCGGCGTATGCCCATATTCCGTGACCGGTCGTGGCGAATTGCCTGGGCTCTTCTCGCCTTCCACACCCTCACGGTTTCCGTGCTCGGAGGTGCGGTGCTCGAGCGATACCTGCTCCCCGTGACACCGATCGTGTACATCGCCTTTGCGATCTCCCTCAGTGCGCTGATGCCGCGGCGCAGACGACTGACTCTGGGAGTGCTCACGGCCTGCCTGATTGCGGCCAACTTTATCAATCCCCTCTATCCTTTTCCCCTGGAAAATAATCTGGCCTTCGTAGATCTGGTCAATCTTCAGGAAGAAGCTGCTGCCGCGGTGGAGTTCCGGCCGGGTACCCTGGCCACCACTTTCCCGATGGCGGATGCGTTCCGGCGTCCTGAGTTCGGCTATGTAGTGAAGCCGCGTCAGGTGCGGGGTCTCGACGGTTTCCGCGCTGCCGATATCGCGCCACTCCAGGCAAATCCGCCAGACATGATGATCGTCTACGACACTTTCTGGGATCCTCTGCATATCGTGCGGCGCGTGATGGCATCTTCTTTCGGGCGCTACTTCGACTACCAGCCGACGCTGTCCCCAAATGAGATTGCGTCGGCGCTTTCCATGCGCATTGCCTGGCGCTGGGAATTTCATCGAATGTCGATGTCGTTGCTGGAGCGCCAATGAATGGCAAGGCGCTCGATGTGGCGCGGGTCTCCACAGGCAATTTCCTTGAGATGTACGACTTCATGGTGTTCGGATACTATGCGTCTGCCATAGGGAGAACATTCTTTCCCACAGGCAGAGAATTCCTCTCACTCATGCTGTCGCTGGCCACCTTTTGCGCGGGATTTCTGATGCGTCCTCTCGGCGCGATCATGCTGGGCGCGCATATCGATCACCACGGACGTCGCAAAGGGCTGCTGCTGACGCTCGGGCTGATGGCCGTGGCACCCTCTCGATTGCGGTGGTGCCATCGTACGCCGCTTTTGGCATCGCGGCCCCGCTGCTGGTGGTTGCGGGACGGCAGATCCAGGGCTTCTCGGCGGGTGTGAAACTCGGAGGGGTGTCTGTCTATCTTTCCGAAATTGCCGCTGCGCTCGGTATTGTGCCGACCTCGATGCTCACGCCGGCTTGCATGAACGCCTGGGGATGGCATCGCTCATACTGAAGGTCGGAAAATGACGAACCCCATCCGACGAATCTCTTCGAGACAGATCCACTCTGGAAATCTGGTACGCCTGCGTGAGGATTCGGTTATTCTTCCGCAGGGCACACCAGCGTTGTTCGAGCATGTGCAGATCAAAGACGGCGCAAGCACTCTCGCCATTGAATAAAATGGCGACGTCTGGCTGGTGCGCGAGTGGAAATACGCTGTCGACCGGCCGTCGCTCGAAGTCGTCAGCGGCGGCGTCGAGCCTGGCGAAGAGCCGCTCGAAGCCGCCCAGCGCGAACTGCGCGAAGAAGCTGGTCTCGAAGCGCGCGAGTGGACCCCCATGGGGCGCGTCGATCCCTTCACGTCGATGCTCTCGTAGTCCGTGAACGCCGCTGGATCGACGATGTTGT
>JBDUBZ010000106.1:0-10783 GCA_040003745.1 Terriglobia bacterium | reverse complement strand
GTTCTACACCAACGTCGGAAGTATCGATGTCGTGCTCACCCCCGACGTGGCTCCGCTCACCGTCGCGAATTTCATGAATTACGTGAATTCGGGGACGTATATCAACACGATCATTCACCGCTCGGTGCCTGGTTTTGTGATCCAGGGAGGCGGTTTTCAACTGGTGAACCACGTCGTCGTCGTCCCACCTACAAACGCCGCGGTGACAAACGAACCGAATGTATCGAATACTCGCGGGACGATTGCGATGGCCAAGACGTCGGACCCGAACAGCGCCACAGATCAATGGTTTTTCAACCTGGCGGACAACGGAGCCACCCTCGACAGCGCAGCTAACAACGCGTTTACGGTTTTCGGTCACATCACCAATGCGGCAGGGCTGGCTGTTATGGACAAGATCGCCTCATTCATGGTCTACCCCGGCACGTCCATAAATCCGGCCTTCACCGATCTGCCTCTCAACAACTTCAGAGGCACTCTCCAGGATGGGAACTTCGTGCTGGTTACGTCCATCGTGCAATTGCCAGTGCTCACCAACGCGAGTTATGAAGATGCGGCCAGCGCAGTGCTGTCAAACACCACGGGCATTGCACCAGGCGAGTTTCTTGCGATCTATGGAACGAGTCTGGGGCCGTCTCAGCTCACTACCCTGACTCTCGACAGCAATGGCGTGGTGACGAATTCACTTGCTGGTACGCAGGTTCTGTTCAACGGCACTCCAGGGGCCATGATTTACACGTCGAGTAATCAAATCAGCGTGATAGCGCCATACAGTATCGCTGGAGCCTCGTCCGTTAATCTTTCGGTTGTGTACCAGGGCGTTACATCCAGCACCTTCTACTTTCCGGTGATCCCGGCCAACCCGGCTATCTTTACCCTGAACAGTTCGGGCAAAGGTGATGGAGTCATCTTCTATCCGAACGAAGTGATCGTCAATGCGGCCAATCCAGCATCTCCGGGCGATATCCTGGTGCTCTACGGGGAGGGCTATGGAGCTTTGACTTCGCCCATTGCAGATGGAACCATCATCGGGGCGACGCTGCCCGTTCCCGTGGGGAAGGTTCAGTTGCTTGTCGACAATCAACCCATCGACACTTCCTATGCGGGCGGCGCGCCCGGGGTGGTGAATGGCGTCCTCCAGGTGAATTTCAAAGTCCCGGCACTTAACCCCGGCAGCCATTCCATCCAGATTCAGGTCGGTGACAGGGTCAGCCCCGCCGGTGTCACTCTGCAAACGCGATAGACTGATCCCGCGATGTATATCCGGAGAGAATTTCTTCAGCAATCCGCAGCCTTTATGGCCGGCGCTGCGCTGGAGAATTCCAGACTGAGCGCTCAGCCCGTCGCGGCCGAGTGGTACGGGCGGCCCATGCGCTGGATGCAGTTGGCATTCGTCGAAGACGATCCAGGCCAATACGATCCCGCATTCTGGCTCGATTACTTCAAACGCGTGCATGCCGACGCGGCCTGCCTTTCAGCCGGTGGATGCGTGGCGTTCTATCCCACCAAAGTCCCGTTTCACTACCGGAGCAAATATCTCGGCGATCACGACGCCTTCGGCGAGATGGTAGCCGGCTGCCGCAAGCTCGGCATGAACGTGATCGCCCGGACCGATCCTCACGCCGCCCATCAGGATGTTTACGCCGCCCATCCGGAATGGATCGCGGTCGAGGCGGATGGGCAGAAGCGGCGGCACTGGGCCGACCCCACGCTCTGGGTCACCTGTGCGCTGGGCGGCTACAACTTCGACTTCATGACGGACGTCACCATCGAGATCGTCCGCGAATACAAGGTCGATGGAATCTTCAGCAACCGCTGGGCCGGTTCGGGCATGTGTTACTGCAAGAGCTGCCAGACTTTGTTCCGCGATTATTCCGGACGCGACCTGCCCCGCACGAACAATCCGCAGGATCCCGCGCGCCGGCAGTACATCCTGTGGCATGAGCAGCGGCTCTTCGATCTTTGGCGCCTGTGGGATACCGAAATCAAGAAGATCAACCCCCATGCCAGCTATCTCGCCAACGCGGGTGGCGGCGCGCTCAGTGCCCTCGATATGAAGACGATCGGCACTCTCGCCCCAACGCTTTTCGCCGATCGCCAGGCGCGCCATGGAGTGATGCCGCCCTGGAGTAACGGAAAAAACGGCAAGGAATACGGCGCCACGCTCGGCAGCAAACCGGTTGCCGGGATCGTCAGTGTGGGTCTCGAAGAGGCGTACCGCTGGAAGGATTCCGTGCAGAATGGCGATGAGATCCGCTTGTGGCTCGCCGACGGCGCCGCCCACAATCTGCGCCCGTGGATCGCCAAATTCAATGCCAAGCCGATTGATAAGCGCTGGCTGCCGGTAGTCGAGGAATTCTACGGCTGGCACTACAAGAACGAAAAGTACCTGCGCAATGAGAAATCCCTCGCCGAAGTTGCGATGGTCTATTCGCAGCAGACCGCCGCATTCTATGGTGGCGACCGCGCCGGTGCGAAGGTCGAAGACCATGCGCTCGGTTATTATCAGGCGCTCATTGAAGGCCGTGTCCCGTTCGACATGGTGCACGATCTGATGCTCGACGAGGAACTCATCAGCCGTTATCGGGTTTTGATTCTTCCCAATATCGCCGCGCTCTCGGACCGGCAGTGTCGGCAGCTTTCCGATTACGTCGCGCGCGGCGGCAGCCTGGTCGCCACGCATGAAACATCGCTCTATGACGAATGGGGCGTGCGGCGCAAGGACTTCGGGCTCGCCGGGCTCTTCGGCGCATCCTTCGACGGACGCATCGATACCCAGCTCCACAACTCGTACCTGAATATAGAGAAAGACCCGCGCGATGGCAGCTTTCATCCGATCCTGCATGGCCTTGAAAACGCCACGCGCATCATCAACGGCGTGAACTGGGTGCAGACGCATCCGGCGGCAGGCGCGGCGGGCTATGTACCGCTGACTCTCGTGCCTTCATACCCGGATCTGCCTATGGAAGAGGTGTTTGCCCGCGTGCCGCACACCAACACGCCGGGAGTCTACGCGCGCCAGCAGGGCAGGGGTCGCGTGGTTTATTTTCCATTCGATCTTGATCGTACGTTTTGGGAGATTCTCGATACCGATCATGGAGCATTGCTACGGAATGCCGTCTCGTGGGCCGGCAACGGTGAGCAGCCGCTCACAGTTAGCGGAAAAGGTATGATCGATGTTTCGCTCTGGGGGCAACGCGGATCCGTTACCGCGCATCTGGTCAATCTGACGAATCCCATGATGATGAAAGGGCCAGTCCGCGAACTCGTGCCATCTCCGCCGCAGCACGCCCGAATCCGGTTGCCGAAGGGACGCAAGGCTAAAGCCGTCCATTTTCTGGTGAGCGGCCAGCGCCCCAGATTCACAGTCACCGCGGGCGCCATCGAGCTGGATGTCCCACCGATCGAGCTCCACGAAGCAATCGCCATCGACCTCGTCTGAAACATGAATCCGGCCGAATCCACATTCGCGATGCCTCGGTTGAGTTTCACGGCTGTGCTCGATATCGTCGCGGTCGCTTTCGTCATCTATCAGTTGTTGCAGATCGTAAGAGGAACACGGGCGGCGCATATTCTGGCGGGCATTTTCGCCGTCGCAGTGATCTACCAGATCGCCGTTCACGCGCACCTGGAAGCGCTGCGTTCGCTGCTTTCCTCACTCGCCCCTTACTCGGCCATCGCGATCATCATTCTTTTCCAGTCGGAGATCAGGAGAACTCTGGCCCGGCTCGGCCGTAAACGGCTGTTCGGCGGCTACCAGCGTCCGGAATCGACAGACGAAATTCTCCTAGCCCTGGGCGCCATGTCCCGGGATAAAACGGGAGCGCTGATTGTTCTCGAACGGGACATCGGCCTGCGCACGTTTATCGAAAGTGGCGTGCGGCTCGATTCCCAGATCTCGCGCGACCTGCTGCTTTCCATCTTTCTGCCGGGCACCGCACTGCATGACGGCGCGGTCATTATTCAGAAGGAAAGGATCGCCGCCGCAGCCTGCTTCCTGCCGCTCAGCGTTAATCCGACCGTCTCGGCCAAGATGGGCACGCGCCACCGCGCGGCTATTGGCATTACCGAAGAGACGGACTGTCTCTCCCTCGTGGTCAGCGAGGAAACCGGCGCCATTTCCATAGCGGCGTTCGGCAACATTGAATTCGGCGTCACGCTGGAACGTGTGGACGAACGTCTCTACGAGCATTTCGGTGCTACACGAAAGACTGTGCCTGGAGCGCCTTTATCCGCACCCGTGCGCCAGGATGAGGAAGAAATTGTCGGAAGGTCGCGCGACTAGATGCGATTTCTAACGAACAATATCGGGTGGAAACTGCTGTCTCTGGTCATCGCCTTTGGTGTCTGGCTGAACATCGCGAGTGAACCCGAGCTCTCTACCATGCTTTCCGTCCCCGTGCAGTTCAAGAATTATCCCGCGGATCTCGAAATCAGCTCCAACAACATTGTCGACGCTATTCATGTGGAAGCTCATGGCGCATCGGGTCAGCTCCGCGATCTCGCGAGGACTCCCATCGCCGCCGTCCTCGATTTTTCCAGCGTGACTATTCCGGGCGAAAGGACATTTACTCTTTCCACCCGCGAAGTCTCGCTGCCGCGGGGAATCGATCTGGTCAGAACCATTCCGGCGCAGCTTCGCTTCACCTTTGAGCACAGGGCCGTGCGTCCGGTGAAAGTCCGGATCCAATTCTCCGGCGACCTTCCCCCGGGGCTCGCCATCGATTCTTTCAGCGTCAATCCAGCGGAACTGCGTGTAGCGGGGCCGGAGAGCAGGGTTAGCGCCGTCCCCGAGGCTGTCTCCGATCCTTTCGACCTCACTCAGGTAAAGGAGGATACCTCACAAAGCCTGGCCGTCTACATGCCGGAGCCCCAGGTGCGGTTTCTGGATAAGGCGCGCGTTACAGTAAGTATTCACCTTAAAAATACCCACTAATACATGGATAAGCGTTTATTTGGAACCGATGGCATACGTGCCGTCGCGGGCGAAGCCCCGCTCGATTCCGCTACAGTTACCTCTCTCGGCATAGCACTGGGGCTCGATTTAAAGCGGCACAATCTCACGTCCCCGGTTCTGGTCGGGATGGACACACGGGAGTCGGGAGCGGTCATAGCGGCGCAACTGGCGGGCGGTCTTGGGCAGCAGGGAGTGCCGGTGGAATTTGCCGGTGTGGTCACGACCCCCGGCGTCGCTTATCTCACGAAGACGGGCGATTTCGCCGCCGGGATCATGATTTCGGCCTCGCACAATCCTTTCGAGGACAACGGGATCAAAGTGTTCGCGCGGACCGGCTTCAAGCTGCCGGACGCCGAAGAGCGTGAGGTCGAAGCCGAGATCTTCCGCGTTCTGCCCACTGTGCGGATGCCGGCGGAGCCAACCCCGCTTGTCGAATCGTATCCGGTTACCCGCTATCTGGACTTCCTGCTGTCGACGATAACGGCCAGCCTCGAAGGCCAGCGCATCGTCATCGACTGCGGCAACGGCGCCGCCTCGGCACTCGCGCCCGAGCTTTTCCGCAAGGCGGGAGCGGATGTCACCACCATCTGCAACCAGCCCAGCGGCCGCAACATTAATCTGAATTGCGGCGCGCTTCACCTCGAAACTGTGCGTGAGAAGGTGCTCGCGACCGGGGCAATCGCGGGCGTGGCGTTCGATGGAGACGCCGACCGCTCCCTGTTTGTGTCGCCCTCCGGACGCATCATCGACGGAGACGCGATTCTGCTGATCGCGGCGCGCAGCCTGCAACAGTGCGGGCAGCTTCCGAAGAATGAAGTCGTGACTACGGTGATGGCGAATCTCGGTCTCGAGAAGGCACTGGAACGCCTTGGCATATCCATGGTTCGAACTCCCGTGGGGGACAAGAGCGTTCTCGAAGAAATGCTCCGGCGCGACGCGCCTTTGGGGGGCGAACAATCCGGGCACATCATTTTCCGCCAGTATGCTTCCACCGGAGATGGCATGCTGACAGCTTTAAAGATATTCGAGACCTGCGTGCTGCAGGGCGCCAATCTCGACGAGCTGGCGGCGGATTTGAAGGTATTTCCGCAGGTGCTGGTGAACGTTCGCGTAAAGGAACGCAGGCCGCTCGAAGACCTGCCGCGCGTCACGCAGGAGATCCGCGCCTCCGAAGCGGATCTCGAAGGCGCCGGCCGGGTGCTCGTCCGGTTTTCCGGAACCGAACCGCTGCTGCGCGTGATGATCGAAGGCCCCGACCAGACCCGGATTGAAGCGCTCGCCCAGAACATCGTGAGTGCGATCCGCAGCGAACTGGGATAACGGCTCCCGATGATTGCGTTCTCGAATATCAACAAGCAGTACGGCCGGCAGCTTGTTTTTGTGGAAGCCTCGTTCCAGCTGAACCCCGGTGAGAAGGTCGGCCTCGTAGGGCCGAATGGCGCTGGCAAAACGACGCTTTTCCGCATGGTTGTGGGAGAAGAGTCGCCCGATGAAGGCGAGGTTTCGGTGCCGAAGAAGCTGACCATCGGCTACTTCCGGCAGGATGTGGAAGAGATGAGCGGGCGTTCCGTGCTCGATGAAGCCATTGCCGGCAGCGGCCGCGTGGGCGATCTTCATCATGAGCTTGAAGCCCTGCAGCACGCCATGGGCGATCCGGGCCAGGCGGATGACATGGACCGCACGCTCGAACGCTTCGGTGAAGTGCAGGAAGAATACGAGCATCTGGGCGGCTACGCGCTCGAAGCCCAGGCGCGTGAAGTTTTGCACGGGCTTGGCTTTCAGGAGGAGCAGATCGACGGCGATGTGGGCGCACTATCGGGCGGCTGGAAGATGCGCGTGGCGCTCGCAAGAGTGCTGCTGGGCATGCCCGACGTGCTGCTCATGGATGAGCCCACCAACCATCTGGATCTTGAATCCATCATCTGGCTCGAAGGCTTTCTGAAGCAGTTTCCCGGGGCTTTGTTGATGACGTCGCATGACCGGGAATTCATGAACCGGCTGGTGACGAAGATTGCCGAAATCGATGCGGGTGAGATCGTCACGTATTCGGGCGACTACGATTTCTATATCCGCGAGCGCAGCATCCGCGAGGCGAATCAGCAGGCCGCGTTCAGCCGGCAGCAATCGATGCTGGCCAAAGAGCAGCGGTTTATCGATCGCTTCAAGACCCATGCCGCGCGCGCCTCCCAGGTGCAGAGCCGCATCAAAGCGCTCGACAAGATCGAGAAGATCGAACTGCCGAAGCGCCGCGTGGTGGTGAAGTTCGATTTTCGCGCGCCTCCCCGTTCGGGCGATCTGGTTGCGGTGCTCGAAGATCTGCATAAGAGCTACGGCTCGCGCGTGATCTACGACGGTTTAAGTCTGACGATCCGGCGCGGCGAACGGTGGGCGGTTATGGGCAGAAACGGGGCGGGGAAGACGACTCTGCTCAAAATGATCGCTGGTGCGAGCGTGCCCGATTCCGGCGAAGTGAAGCTCGGCGCCAGCCTGAAGATGGCCTATTTCGCGCAGCAGTCGCTCGACGTTCTGAATCCCGATTTGACGATCGTCGAGCAGCTGCAGAGCGATTTCCCGCAGGACAATCTCGGTTCCCTGCGCAGCCTTGCCGGCGCATTTCAGTTCTCGGGCGATGACGTGGATAAGAAGATCCGGTCGCTTTCAGGTGGCGAGAAATCACGGCTCGCTATGGCTCGAATGCTGTACGATCCACCCAATTTCCTGGTGCTTGACGAGCCGACCAACCACCTCGACCTCGCGACCAAAGAAATGCTGGTCGAAAAGCTGAAGGACTTCGAGGGCACCATGGTCTTCGTTTCTCATGACCGCATGTTCCTGCGCGGTCTTGGCTCACGGGTGCTGGAACTCGGTGGGGAGAGCGGGAAAGACCGCCATCCTCACATCTATCCCGGATCGTATCTGGAATATGTTCGGGCGATCGGGCATGAGGCTCCGGGCATTTACAACTAAAGCTTGGTACTATTTGGTGCTAATGCGGGCCCTGGCGGTAATTTTTGTGTTTTCCGTCGTGACGTGGGCACAGAAGGATTCTCCCGCCCTCAAGTTCGTCGCCCGGCCCGCGCTGTTTAAGGGGAAATTCACCCTGCCTGTCTGGACCGGCTCAAGCGGCGGGTCCCTTTACCAGATGGTTGGGTCTGATCCCACGACGGCTGCCGGCAACAGAACTACGACGATCGAGGCTCCCATTATTCCTCTCATCATTACCTTCCAGGACGGAACGGTTTTTGACGCGACGGTGACCGACAAGACCTGTGGGCAAACGGACAGCGCTGCCGCCCTGACGGCGGCTTCCCCGATCTTCAACAACCACGATTACCTGCTCAACGGTACCAGCGTGGGTAACACGCAGTATGTGGATTTCTTTCAGCGCGCCAACTACTGGCAGTTCACGGGCCCGTCAGGGGTGACACCGGACTATCATGTGCTCCTGACCGCCACCACGCTTCCGGCGATTAAAATCAGCGTTCCAGCAAACCGAGGGACGGTTTCAGGAACGGGTTGCACCAAGTTTGGCAAGATCGACATCGACTGGTTCGATAACTATCTGGACACAGTGGTCATTCCAGGAGAGGACGCCAGCGTGAGCCCTTCGTCGGTACCGATTTTTCTTGCCTCCCAAACCGTCCTGACAAACGCCGACGGTGGGTGCTGTATAGGCGGCTATCACTCCGCCAGGGCGAACTCCCGCTTCCCCGGGGTCACGCAGACGTATATCTTCGCGGACTACAGTTACTCGGGCGATGTGTCTGCTTTGTCTCACGAAGTGGGCGAATGGATGGACGATCCTTTCACAGCCAATGCAACGCCAAGGTGGGGCCATACCGGTCAGGTGGCGGAATGCCAGGCAGATCTCGAAGTGGGCGACCCTTTGACTGGCACCCTGATTAGAGTCCAGATGCCGAATGGCTTCAACTATCACCTTCAGGAAATGGCTTTTGCGTCGTGGTTTTACAACCAGATTCCCTCATCGGGAATATTTGGATGGTATTCGTCCAACGGCACTTTTAAGACGGGTGCCGAAGTGTGCCTCGACCTTCCCCTGGTCTCTGTGAATCCCACGAGTCTGACGTTCCCCGCTCAGAGTGTCGGCTCCATCAGCGCCCCTCTTTCCTTCACACTTTCCAATTCGGGCACCGCCCCGCTGACGGTTAACTCGGTTTCGATCGGTGGAGCGGCCGCTTCCGATTTCAGCCAGACCAACAACTGCGTTGGCGCCTTCGACCCGCGGGGGGCGTGTAAGGTTTCGGTCACTTTTGCTCCGAGCGCGCCCGGTGCGCGATCGGCCGTTGTTACTATTTCCGACAACGCGGCCGATTCTCCACAGCAGGTAAACCTGAATGGGAACCAATCCGGCGTTCAATTGACAAATCAGCGAGTCACTTCCACGGCTCCGCCCGCGGGCGGGACGGGGTGCGTCCGGCCGACCGCCGGTTCCGCCTTCACCCTGCCCGACAAGTCCGTTTATCTGTGGTTCAACGCAACGGTGCTTGCGTCGGACACCCTTTCGAACGACTGGCTGGCGCCCGACGGCGGTATCGTTCCCGGAAGGACATGGTCAAACGTTGCCGGAACATTTTGTTTTGCCTCCGCCAGCCTGGACATCTCCAGCCTGCCTGTAAACAAGCTGGGCACGTGGTCCGCCCGCATCTATTACAAGGGCAACGTGGCGGCTTTGATTCCGTTCGCCGTGAATGCAGAGGGTTTGCCGACGTTCACAAATCAGTACATACTCTCGCAGGTTGCCGATGGCGGCGGCTGGCGCACCACGCTCAATCTGATTAATCCTTCGACGGCCCCCGTGACTTATCAGATGAACCTCATTGACCATTCCGGCGGCGCACTGCCCATCGAGACTGGTCCGGGCACGGCCAGTCAGTTCTCGGGAACCATAGCGCCCGGTGCCTCGGTGACCTACACTTCGTCGGGAAACCGTGGCTCGCAGGATGGGCTCGCAAACGTGGCCTCCACCCAGCCCCTGGTTGCGAGCGGAGTCTTTTCGTTCAGTGCGGCAGGCGGTCCCACGTTTGAGGCCGCGGTGCCCGCGCTGGCCGCGAAGTCTCAAACCCTGCTGCTGCCTTTTGACAATACGAATGGCAAATCCACGGGGCTGGCCCTTGCGAATAACGGGTCTTCAGCCGCGACGATTGCATTTGTCTACCGCCCGGAATCCGGCTCCGCAGCCGCACTGGGGGCGCAGACGCTTGCGGCGAGTTCCAAAACCGCATTCGTGCTTACGGACAAATATCCGCAGTTGCAGAATGCGCGCGGCACGCTGACGATGGATGCCGGGTCGCCGGCGCTCACGGCGCTGGGAATTCGCGGATTACCGACGGGAGCCTTCACCAGTCTTCCTGTGTACCCCGTGAGCCCGGTAGACCCAGTTGTATCGAGGCAGATTCTGAGCCATGTGATCGATGGCGGGATCTGGCAATCGACCATCACGCTGATCAATACGGACACGCAACCGGCAACTTATGAGCTGCGAATCTTCGATTCCGCGGGCAATCCGGCCCAGACCAAACTCAATGGCACGGCGGCGGCGATTTTCAGTGGCTCTATTTCGCCGCTTTCTTCAGTCACTCTGGTGACACAAGGCGCATCAGCGCCCACGCCGCTCGATGGGTGGGCGGATGTCACGTCAAACCAGCACCTTCAAGCCCAGTTGGTGTTCGATCAGAATACGCCCGGACAGCCCGTATTTGAAGCGGCAGTGCCGGCTGTGGGAGATGGTCAGTCGTCAGTCGCTATGCCCTTTGACAATTCGGACGGGCTGGTCACAGGCGTGGCCGTAACGAACATTGGCGCCGC
>JBDUBZ010000105.1:0-10817 GCA_040003745.1 Terriglobia bacterium | reverse complement strand
CCGGCTGACTACCCGCGGCGAGCCCAGTGGGCACCGTAACATTCAACTGGTAGAGTCCAGGCAGACCCGGAGTAAGACCGCTGAAAGATACGGGTGCATTCTGGCCCCCAATACTGACCGTGGGTGTCGCAATGGTGCGGGACAGGGTGGTCAGCGAAGCCGCGTCCCCCGAGACCGGCTGGTTGCTCACAGGTCCCAGTCCGTTGGCGTAAAGCGCGACAGAGGTCCCCATCTTCGCCGGGTTCGAGCTGTTGACGATCTGACCATTCATATCGCACGCCGCCACCACGCCTGGGGCGGTCTCAAAGAATGCGGGCGCTGCATCCGCGATCGGCACGGTCAGCACATTGCTGAAGGATTGGTTGATCGTCACCTTCACCTGGGCGGACTTCTGGCCCTGTAACTCCCAGGGCACCTGCGCATTGATCTGGCCATCGCTCACGAACACAAGATGAGCGGGCAGACTAAGTCCCGCCGAAGGAACATCGAAACTGACATTCACGTAGTCGATAGCCATCGGAAGGCGCGCAGTGGTCGTCTGGTTGATCGTGTCGCTCATTCCACTGCCGTAGATGGCGATGTAAGAACCCGGCGCTACCGGTGTTCCGAGGTTCGCCGGGGCGGCGCTCACGACTCCGCCCGGCAGAATTGCAGGCGGGTTGCGAACATTACCGGCGAACGTGTATTCGAAGTTGTTGCGGCTGCTGCAGCGGCCCACGCACCCTTCAATCGAGTAGGCGCCTGCCGTGGAACCAGCGGTCGCGGTGACGTAGGCGAAACCATACGCATCGGTCACAGTGGAAGCCTGCGAGAGCGTCATAGGTACGCTGCCGCTGTTCACCGCGAAGTTGACAGCGGCCCCTGTCACCGGCACGCCACTCGAATCCACCACCTGAAATGAAACCATGCCATCAGGCAGAACAAGGCCCACCGTACCATCGTTGCCGTCTCCGGTGACTGGCGTGAAGTCAGCCGGGATGCCGCTTCCGACCAGCAATAGATACGGGACGCGCAGAGGCACGGCACCGCCCGCAATCGTGACCGCGCCCGCCCAGAATCCGGCTGCGGGAACTGTGCCCGACAACGTTACATTGACGGTGGCCGAAGCTCCGGCGGCAAGCGCTAAGGCGGGCTTGTCGACGGCAACCGCAGCCGCGGCGGTGACGGCTCCGGCGGTAACAACGGCCAGGGTGAGGTTGACTGCGCTGGTACCGGTGTTGGTAATCGTGAGAGCCTGCGTCTTCGGAAGCGATCCGGCAGTCAGGGCTCCGAAAGACAGGGTGGAAGGAACGATTGTGACATTGGTCTTGATGGCCAGGTCCGTGGCGACTTTGCCACCGCCGGTTTCAAGAATGGTGGTGGAGGCGCCCGAGTCGTCCGAGATGACATCCTGCGAAGCCGTGTTCACGAGAGCCGATTTGATCTGCGCGGCCGAGTATCCGGGATGGCTCTGCTTCACGAGGGCTGCCGCTCCGGCCGTCAAAGGCGCAGCGAAACTGGTGCCGGCGGCCGCCACATAACCGGTGGAACTGTAAACGTCGCCAAGCGGGTCATACGTTTGCGATCCCATGTAAATAAGGTCGCCGTGCTTACCGCCGCCAGCGGGAGCAATCACGTCCGGCTTGATAGCGTTGGTCCCCAGAGCCGGTCCGATGGAAGAGTAGTACACGAACTGGCTGGAGGGCGATACGGCAACTTCAAAAGAAGCGGGGTCGATAGTTGCCAGGTACCCTGGGTTCGACGCCAGAAAGGACTTCAGATTCATTCCATCGGCGTTGCTTATCAGCACGGCAGGTTCGGCAAACGAAGAGAGACCCGAAGGGGAGAAGGGATAACTGGAATCGCTGGGAGTGTCATAAAAAATGACGCCCGCCGCGCCCGCATCGACTGCATTCTGCATCTTTACCGAGAAGTTGCAGCCGCCGCGCAGAATGAATGCGAAATTGCCTAACAGCGTGTCAGCCGGCAGCGCGGAACACGCCAAACCATCGCTGCCAACCGTCGCGACATCGATGAGCCCGCCGCTAAAGGCTCCATAGTTCGACCCGGCATCGGTTTGCTGGGCCGTGACAAGGTTGAGGTTCGAGGGCACAGCGGAACCCGAAAGTTTTACGCCGGGCGTAAACCCGTGTGAATTTGTGGTTCCCCCCACCGCGATCACGGACGGGGCATCCGCGGGCGACTGAATCGTATTCAGCGAGGGCGACCTATACAGGCTGCTATCGCCGCTGTTGCCGGCGGATACCAGAATCAAAACGCCTTTCTGCGCCGCCATTTCGAAAGCGTAAGCCGAGAGATCGCACGGAACTCCGGCGGCATTCCCGCAGACCGGCCCGGTATCGAGTGGACCGGTGGAAGGAGGGCCGCCAACGGACATGGTCACAATGTCCATGCCATCGTTCACGGCATCGTCGAGCGCGGCGATAATTTCGGCATCGGTGGTGGTGTCGTTGACCTGTGGCGATCCGAAAATCTTGTAGCTCCCCACCCACGCCTTTGGCGCCATGCCGTTGATCGTCACCGAACCTGTGCTGGTCGTCCCGGCTGCGGCGGTGGCAACGGCCGTACCGTGGCCACTGTGATCGCGCGCCGAATAATCGTCCGCCCGCGAAGTTGCAGGGTCTATAACACCGGTCCCTACCGAGAGCTGCCGGACATAGCTGCGGGCCACAATTACCTTGTTACTGGTGAAATTTGCGCAGTCGCTCTGCATGCCGCATTTGGGAAACCCCGCGGGCATAGGGAGCGCATTGTCCTGAAGCGAAGGATGCATCTGATCGATGCCGCTGTCGAGGATAGCGATCTTGATGCCGGCCCCGGCATTCGACATGCCGCCCACCGCCGTCCATGCCGCCGTGCTGTTCAGGATCTGCGTTGCCTGATTCAGTTGCGGAGTGTACTTGTGCAGGCGCACCACATCGATCACACCGGGAAGGCTCTTCAACTCCGCGACCCGGCTTTCCGGCGCCGCGACGAACACCGCGTTCAGCAGAGTAGAGACCGAACCCGTCACCGTGAACCTGCGCCCTTCCAGTTCACCCCGGAGCGACTGCTGCGCGGCTTCGATTCCCCGGCGGGCGCCGAGCGCGGCGGCGGATTGCATTTGTGCGCGCGAGGCATATCGCGTGGCCACAGGTTCGTCTTTCAGGATGACTGCATAGCGGTCCGAAAGTTGTGAGAAGCCGGGCAAGGCAAGCAGGACTGCCAGCGCGGGAAGCGAAAATACTCGGAATTGTAAGCGATTTATAATGAAATCCAAAGATTTATTCCCCAGAGTGATCCAAGACTTTGAACGAGCGCACGGCGGGCGGGGTTTCGTCAGCGTCTGTTAAAACCAGAAACCCGGCCCGCTTCGCGAAGTTCCGCATGCTTAGAGATCGGACGCCAATCTCAAATAGTCAGCATAGCGATCGCCTCCGGCGGCCCGTACTGGGCACCCGGGTTCATGACGATGGGTGCAGTCGCTGAAGCGGCAGCCCTGCGCGTGAAAGTCCGGGAAAACGTCGCGCAGTTCGGCGAGCGTCAACCGGCCCAGCCCGAACTCCCGGATGCCGGCTGTATCGATAATGCGCGCTCCATTGGGTAATTGATAGAGCCGGGACGAGGTGGTGGTCTGGCGGCCACGCCGCGTAACATCGCCGACAATTCCCGTGCGCGCGTGATTCTCGCCGGCGAGCGCGTTCAGAAGGGAGCTCTTGCCCACTCCACTATGGCCGGCGAAAACGGCTAAATTGCCGGCCAGCAAATCGCTCAGTTCATCGATTCCCCGCCCCGTGGCAGCAGAGCAGCGCACAGTTGGGATTTGAAAAACGGCCGCGATGTCTTCGCCGTGGTCGAGGTCGATCTTGTTCAAACAGAGAATCGGGGTGATACCCGCGCGCGCGGCGGCTACCAGATAGCGATCCACCAGACCGGGACGGAACGGGGGATCCGCCACGGCAGCGACGATCACCAGAATATCGATGTTAGCGGCAATCAGAAGATCGCGATTCGGGTTAGCGGGATCGGCGCGAGAAAGGACGGTGCGGCGCGGCGCGATGGCTGAGACTTTTCCACGCTTTATGGAAATGACATCCCCAGGCACCACCTGAAGGTCGCACCGAACGTTGTGCAGTTCGCCGCTGGGATCCGCTTCCATTGAAGCGAAGCACAGGCCCGGGCCGATTCCAACAACGAGAGCGCTCGAAGTAACGGCATCTTCCACACCGGACGCTGCGGCTTTTTTGGTTTTAGCTTTCGGTTTAGCCGCCACGCGCGCCTCGAGGCGTTGTTGACGATTTCGGTGACGCAGGTCGCTGTGGGCGGGACGGTCCTCCCTTGGTGTCATTTGTGTGCCTTTGTTACTGAGGGGGCGTTGCGGGTGGTCCCGGGTAAAAGCGAGCGCCGGGGAGGGGCGCCCGATTGGTTATCGGACAGACATCGCAGTAGATCAAGAATAGCAGTCCGGGCTTTGAAACGGTTTCGAGCCGAGGCTCAGCACTTACGATGCCGCGGGACCATCAATTTAACGAGGCTGTGTGTAGTGATCGAGCGCTCTCATCAGGACCCGTTTCGAAATCGGTTTCGAAAGATGCCCGTTACACCCAGCTTCGAGGCTCATTTCCACATCGACGGGTCTCGCGTTAGCGCTGAGCGCCACGATGGGAAGAGGGGTCGCGCCGCTTTGCCGTTCCAGTTCGCGAATCCGGCGCACTGCCGTGAAGCCGTCTACACCTGGCATTTGCAAGTCCATCAGAAGGATGTCGAATGTGGCCGTGGCCGCCTCCACAGCGTCAATCGCTTCCTGGCCATCGCAGGCGATTGTGAGCGTATGAGAGCTGCCCTGCATGTAGTGCCGCATCAGGATCTGGCTGTCGACCGAGTCTTCGGCAAGCACTATCCGCATGGGTTCTTTGGCGCCATGTACAACAGCGGCTCCGCGGGAATCCCCGATCGCACCGGCGATAACGGGTAACCAGCCCCCGCACGCCGTCAGCCTGGCCGTGTGGATGTTGAGTTTGGCGCAGCGGTGCGCGATTTCGTCGAACTGAAGATCATGAGCGGGTGAAAGCAAGACGATGGGCAGGGCCGGGTGGGCCGTCCGAATGTTCCCGGCGATGGTGAAAGCCTCCTCGCTGCCCAACCATCCGTGGATGACGGCCAGCGCGTACGGCTTCTCGCCAAAGGGAACTACACCGAGTGAAACAAGGGCATCCTGAGTGGTCTGAAAATCGCGAATTTCAAGGCCGAGGGATTCCATGGATCGCCGCAATCCCAGGCGGTCGTTCTGGTGAGCGCCACCTTGCCCGGGAACCAGGGCGGCGCGCAGTCCCTTTAAATCCCGCGGGAACTCAGCGCCGGTTTCGGCCGGTTTGGCCGCCCTGCGCAACGCGAGTGCGAAGCGAAATGTGGTGCCCTGGCGGACCTCGCTTTTCACGGTCAAGCGGCCGCCCATATGCTCCACCAGCCTGCGGCTGATACCAAGGCCGAGACCTGCACCGCCATATCGGCGGTTGATGGACGCGTCGCCCTGTCTGAAATCGTCAAAGATCGTGGAGAGATGCTCCTCGTCAATTCCGATGCCCGTATCGGCAACCGAGAATTCCACTAAGCCAGAATCCGCACTCATCGGGCGGACAGCCACCCGAACCTCACCTTTGTTTGTAAATTTGACCGCGTTCCCCAGCAGATTCGTCAGAATCTGCCTCAAGCGGGCGGGGTCGCCGGAGAGCGGCGCAGCCAGTCCGGGCGCGACTTCACAGCGCACATTGAGGCCCTTTGCGCGAGCCTTCGGCGCGATCGCTTTTACCACTTCGTCGAGCAATACGCGCAAATCGAAATCGGTGCGCTCCAGTTCGATACCCCCGGCGTCGAACTTCGAGAGATCGAGAATGTTGTCGATCAAGGCCAGCAGACCGGAACCGGCGCGCCGGGCAACTTCCACACACTGGCGCTGGTCCGCATTGAGGTTCGATTCCCACAGGACGTCCGCCATGCCCAGAATCACATTCATGGGTGTCCGGAGTTCGTGACTCATGGTGGCGAGAAAATCGCTTTTGGCGCGGCTCGCCTGCTCGGCGCACCGGAGCGCCGACACAAGCTGTTGCTCGGCCTGTTTTCTTTCCGTAATGTCGCGCGTCACTTTGCAGAAGCCGCGAAGCCTGCCGCCCTCATCGCGCATGGCGGTGATCGACACGGCGGCCCAGAAGGTGGACCCGTCTTCGCGCACGCGCAGACCCTCTTCATCCACCCGCCCCTCGGCGGCCGCGATGACCAGCACCTCATCGGCGTGGCCGCAGGCGATATCTTCCCGCGTAAAGAGGCAGGAGATGTGTTTGCCAAAAATCTCGCCGGCGTCGTTTCCGCTGATCCTGCCCGCCGCATGCGTCGAGCTTACGATCCTGCCCCCCGGATCGAGTTTCAGAACGGAATAATCCTCTATACTCGCGACCATACACCGGTAGTGCTCTTCACTGTCGCGCAAACGCACTTCCTGTTCGGCCAGTGCTTCCTCGGCGTGTTTGCGGCTGGAGATATCGCGCGAGATCGCGACCACCTCGATCGGCATGCCGCCCTCCGGCTCGCAGTACGCGCTTCCACTCGATTCCATCCAGCGGATTGAACCGTCCTTGCCGAGAAAGCGATACTCAGCGCTTGCTCTGCCGGCTTTCGTCAACTCCGCGAAGAAGCGATCCACAATGGCGTAATCCGCTGAATGGACCAGCTTGTGGAATGAATGGCCCAGTAATTCCGCCGGTTCATAGCCGAAGAGGCCGCGACAGGACGGGGAAATGTACCGGAGGCGGCCTTCGAGATTCGCGATCGAGATTACGTCGCTTGTCTGGTTTTCAATGAGGTCGAGGAGCGCACCGGCGGTGCGCAGCCTTAGCGCGCCTGTTTGGTCATGAGGAATACGGTTTACAGATGCGGCCATTTCACCGCGGGCATTTTCACCACAGGCGATCGGGGCGGGGATCGCAGGTTCAGCACGATCGCAGACGATGGGGGGTGAAGTGTGCCGCATGTTACTAAGATCGGCAGCGACGCTGCACACTACATATCCCCGGGCAAGGGCCGGGCCAGAGTCCTCCCGCCGGCGGGGAATATCCTATATGAGCTCTCAGCGGCCCCGGCCGACGCGATTCGCCGACTGCATGAGGCGCACGAGGCCGTCGATCATGGTTTGCGGGATATTGGCCTTGATCCAAATGGTGCGGCCCTCCTGCTCGACCGTGATTCCATCCCAGAGCTTGAGCATCTCCGGTTGATTTTCGGGAACGCTGAGGCGGCCGAAGCCGATGAGACCTTTGGCGGCGTCGCGAAGGTTGATGGCATCCTGATCGGTATTCGACATCCCGTGAATCTGGCCCTTGAATCCCGTGGTGAACGCGGCATCGAACCAGGTATCGGACAGACCATTGAAGATCCGCGAGAAATCGATGCCCGACGATGAGCGGGGCATGTGATCGGCCAGGAATCCGGCGAAACCGGTAGATACGCCCCAGAACTGGCTCGCACGATCAATGCCGCCCGCCTGCGCCAGCAGAGGCCGCGCGGTGTTGTGCCTGCCGGACTTCCATTCATCGAGAGCGGCTTCCACCATCTTGAGATCGCCCGCGGCAGCGAGCGTGCGGTCGAGGATGCAGAAGCCGTGATCGCCGAACGTCTGGACATTGTATTCGCCGTGGCGGACGACTTTAGCCGACTGCGGAATGTGGCGAATGGTGAACGTTCCGCGCGCCAGCATCACGCTGCCGAGAAGTGAACTGGCGTAGAGGACTTCCCTGACATCGCGGCGCGGGTCGAAGCCCGTTTCGAGTGCGAACTGATCCACCGAGGGAAGCTTCTGCTGTTCCACCAGCTTGCGATAGAATTCGGTCGCTTCAATGCGGTTCATGTGCGCGCCGACGAGCGAGGTGGTGCCCGGCGGCACCATCTTTACGAGCACATTATCGACGGGCGGCTGGGCGAAGGCGGCGCCGGCCGCCAGCAGGATGAGGACGGTGCGCCGCATCAGAAACTCCTCTTCTGGAAGCGCCAGAGGCCGCACGCGAGAACCACGAGGCCGAAGATGGCCGTGGTCCAGAGGGGCTCCCAGCTGGCAACCGGCTCTTTCATGATCAGCCTCTGGATGATGACGGCGACATCCCAGGTTTTCGGCAAGATGGCGTAGAGAGTCCGGACAACGTCGCGGGACCATTCCGAACTCAAGAGACGTTCGATGGTGCTTTTCGCGGCGAGGATGGGCGTCACGATCATGATCGCGAACGTCACCATAATGGCGACGGCGGAGCTGTCCCAGAGGACACCCACCAATACGATCACGGCCAGCAGCACGGCAAAGATGAAGATGGTGCAGAGGCTGGAAAGCAGGAAGCCCGTGCCCCAGACACCGGTCTTGACACCGAAGATGATCCACGAGCCGACTACGAGATAGAGGATGTTGGCGCTGACGACGAGAACGTTGCCGGCATAGCGGCCGAGCAGAAGATGAGGGCGCGAGACGGGCTTAGAAAGCAGAAGCTCAATGCGGCCGGGCTCGAAGACCGAGGCCACCAGACCCGCCGAGGCGAAGACCGACAGAGCCATACCCGCGAAGTACATGACCATGGCGATCACGCTCTGGGTCTGGCGCACCAGGCGCTCCGGGCTGGTGCTGGTGAGACTGTTGCCGAAGATGGAGACGGTGGCGAGCGCCCCCTGGACAACATCCACGCGCATGATGAACATGAGGAAGAGCAGCAGGGCCGTGCAGCAGGCGAAAAAACCCCAGAAGATACGGCGCGCGAAGGCTTCGCGAAAGGTGTCGCCGATTAAGGCCAGAGTAGCGTTCATTCGTTGACCGCCTGCGGGTCTACCGTCTTCATGAATACTTCTTCAAGGGTGCTGCGGGTGCGCGAGAAGGTCTCGATTTCACACTGGCCGCCACGCAGCAAATCCACTGCGTGGTTGGCTTGTTCGCGGGTGGCAAACATCAGTTGCAGCGTGCCGTTCATGGAAGACACGCCACGAGCGCCCACAGCCACTTCGGAGCGAAGCGTTTCCGGCACATTCAGCCCTTCGACGCGATACCCGCTGCCCTGCGTCAGCGCTTCAACGGAACCGGCGAGCGCGAGTTTACCCTTCTGGATGATGGCGACTTCGCGGCAGAAGAGCTCGACTTCGGCCAGCAGATGCGAGTTCAGAAAGATTGTCACGCCCTTTTGTTCGAGCGCCTGGAGGACATCGCGGATCTGCTTGCGGCCCACGGGATCGACGCCATCGCTCGGTTCATCGAGAATCAGCAGATCGGGCGAGTGGATCAGGGCCTGGGCGAGACCCACGCGCTGCAGCATGCCTTTCGAATACTTGCCGAGGCGGAGCTGGTGGGCGCGCTCATCGAGGCCGACGAGATTCAAAAGCTCGGGGATGCGGGCGCGGCGCTTCGCTTTTTCCATGCCGGAGAGCGCGCCGTAGAAGTCGAGCATGTCCCAGCCGGTCATGTAAGTGGGGAAGCGATGGTTTTCCGGCAGGTAGCCTATGGGGCGGCGGGCTTCCGGTTCACGGGTATCGCGCCCAAAAACCCTGGCCAGCCCGCTGGTGGGCTTAGCGCAGGAAAGCAGCATTTTGACAAAGGTGGTCTTACCCGCTCCGTTGGGCCCGAGAAGCCCGTAGGTGGAACCGCGCGGGACCTTCAATGAGATGTCATCGACCGCCCTGAGCTCGCGCTTCGACCAGCCGGAGGAGAAGATTTTAAACACAAATCTATTGCGTGTGTAGACGGTTTCAATCGCGTATTCGGAAGTCAATCGCTAGGGCCTCACGGCCCAGGCGAGGCCATCGGGCTGACCGGCATTCAGGCGTTTGGTCATAGTGAGCGTTTTCAGGTCGATTGCAACAACGTAGTTGTCGGGGGTGCAGGCCACAAACACGCGCTGCGCTCCCGGTTCCATGAGGATACCGGCCGCACCGCGTCCCACCGGAATGCGCTTCAGTTCGCGGCGCGCCGCGACGTCAAAGACAACCACGTCGGGACCGCTCAGAGTGGAGACAAACGCGAGCTTTCCATCCAAAGTGAACTTGAGACGGTTGGCGCCCTTCACGTTGGCGTCTATCGTCTGGGTGACCTGTTTGGTGGCCGGGTCGATCACGGATATGGTTCCTTCGCCAGCGTTGGCGGCCCAGATTTCCTTACCACCGGGAGAGACGTCGAAGCCCTCGGCTCCATTGCCTACCTTGACCACGGTCTCATTCCAATCCTGCCGGGGACCGCGGCCACGTCCTGTTGTGGCGGCTTTCTCGATGATGGTCATGGTGCCGGAGCTGACGTTCGAGGTCACGATGCGATCCAGACCAGGAGATACGTAAATCATGTGGGTTCGGTTCTGCCCCGTGCCGAGCACCCAGTCGACCTTTTGCACGGCGGGGTCGTAGCGACCGATGACTTTCGCGCCCTCGGCGGTGAACCATAGTTTTGCATCGGCGAACTCGAGCCCGTGGGGTCCGCGCAGAGGCCCAAGGTCGATGATGGGCAGGGACTTCTGCGCCACCAGGTCGATCACGGTGATGGTGTTGTTGGTTCCGCCGCCGTAGTTCGAAACGTACGCGGTTTTACCATCGGCCGAAGCGATGACTTCGTGCGGGTCGGGTCCGGAGGGCACCTGACCGACTACTTCAAAAGTGGCGGGATCCACGATTTTGAGCATGAGTTCCGCCTTCGACAGCACCAGCAGGGCGTTCGGCGGCGTGGGGGCGGCGTTCAGGAGCACCGCGGTGGAAAGGAGCGCTAAGGTCGGAGTAAGTCGCATTGCATCCTCTATTTTAGATACTTGTCGAGATCGGGGCTGATTTTCGCGCGT
>JBDUBZ010000104.1:0-10832 GCA_040003745.1 Terriglobia bacterium | reverse complement strand
ACAAAATTGTCTGGTTCGTCGACGGGAAAGAGCGCTTTCGATCTGTCGATGGTGTTCCGCACCAGCCGCTGTATCTGGCGATCAGTCTTTCGCTCGGCGGATTGCAGGCGAAGTATCCGGATTCGACTACGCCTTTTCCAGCGGTGTTCGATGTGGATTACGTAAGGGTTTATCAGGACCCGGCCAACCTGCAATGAGCGGGATGGCGATGGTGGCCAGGATCCAGAGAGCCGCCAGCGGCAGGCTGGTGTGAAGTCGTTGGAGCGCTTCCGGAAACAGGCGCGCGTCGACGTGGCCGCGAGTGGCCAGACCCGCGTAATACGGCATCATAACGGCGATCACGCCGTAAAGATCGAGCAGAGCGAGCAGGCCGATCAGCACCAGGGTGGCGCGCTTCAGCCCGGCGGCGAGGATCATCGCGAATGCCCCTCCGACCGGCCACATATACCATCCGGGCAGGTTGGCAACGCCCTCGGCTTTCCAAAAGAGCAGGGTGCCATAGGCCATCTGGATGAGATAGAAGCCCGCGAAGATGAGCGGAATTTTCAGTTCCCGCCAGCGGCGGCTGGCCAGCACTGCTCCGACGGCGGCGATAGCTTCGAAGAGGACGTAGATCCAGGATTTGAGCGTAAGGAAGCTCCAGGCTCCCCACCAGATGAAGGTTTTGGCCGTGATGTTGGCCGCCGCAAGCCAGTCGATGTGGAAGGCGCCGCTGAGGATTCCGCCGGAGGGGTGACCCTGCCAGCCGCTCAGGGTATGGCCGGCCAGGAGATTGCGCGCGTACCACCAGCCTCCGGTCAGCAGCGCCAGGGCGAGAGCAATTGCCAGGTTCTTTTTTTGGCGCCACCAGCAGAGGATCAACGCGGGTATCAGGGCGAGCAGGTAAGCCTTCGCAAGCAGTGCGGCTCCGAGCGTGAGTCCGGCTGCCACTGGCGAGCTTCGCCGCGTCGACAAGAGCAGCAGCAAAAGAGCCGCTGCGACGATCGCGACCGAGTCATTCGCGATACGAAAAGTGTCGATTAAAAAGCCGGGGGCGATGGCCAGCAGCGTCGCCGCGTAGAGCGCGTTCCCGCGGCCCAGCAGGTTGGCGGCCGCGGACCATGTGAGGGGGATGGCAAGGGACGCGATCGCCATGCTCAGCCAGCGAAGCAGAAAGACGCGTGCGAGCAACGGCCATCCCGCAGCGAGACGGAGTGGCATGGCGAGCAGCCAGTAGTAGAGCGGTGGTTGTTGCGCCTGATAGGTCGTGAAAGGATGCAGCGCGGGCTCGCGCGCCCAGGCGGGCGGCATGGCGCTCAGGAGCCGAAGGCGTTCGGAGCGCTCGGTGGCGGGCAGTTGCCACCATTGTTCGTGAGTCAGATACGGCGGCCCAATCCAGCGCAGTTCATAAGCCAGCGGTGCGAGGCGCATGGATTCGTCGACTTCGCGCGGCATGGCGTCGTCGAACCGCGGCATAGTGAGGTGATCCGCCCAGTGCTGAACGGCGGCGAAGTGCGCATATTCGTCCCAGCCTTCCCATAAGGGCAGCATGGCGCAGTAGAATGTACCGCGCACCAGGAACAGCGCCCAGACGATTAGTAAACGCCGCGGCATTCAGATGCCAGCATAAGCCTGGCGCTTTTAGCGGAAGGCTGCCGTCGATCGGAGGTAGCGGTCCTCGATAAGAGGCTTGAACCTCAAGCCTCGCTTAGTGCGGGCATTGATACAGCGCCGGGTAGAGGGTAATACGGGTGGAAGGCTAATAAGTGGCGCGGCCGCCGCTCGCGTCGTAACATTGCGCGGTTACAAACGAGCAATCCGGGCTGGCGAGGAAATGAACCACGGCGGCGATCTCCCAGGGTTCCCCTGTGCGGCCCATGGGGATTTTCGCGGTCATATAACCGATCTGCTGGTCTGAGAGCTGTTCCAGAATTTTAGTGCGAACCACGGCCGGTGACACCGCATTGACGCAGATGCCCTCGGTGGCGACTTCCTTTCCGAGCGACTTCGTCATGCCAATGACCGCGGCTTTGCTTCCGGAATAGGCAATCATGTTCGGATTGCCTTCCTTACCGGCGATCGATGCGATGTTCACGATCCGCCCGTACTTGTGCTCCCGCATGTGGGGCACGACGGCGCGGCAGAAATAGAACACGCCGTGGACGTTGATGGCCATGACGCGGGCAAATTCTTCGTCATCCTGCTGAGCGATCGGGAGAGCCTTACCGGCGATGCCGGCATTGTTCACCAGAATATGAACACGCCCCGTCCGCTTCACAACAGCCTCAACGGCGGCATTCACCGAATCCGATTTCGAGACATCGACCTGTACGCCGAACGAGCCATTCGGAAGGGAAGAGGCGGTTTGCGCCGCCCCCTCTCCGTTCAGATCGGCGATGGCGATGGTCGCGCCGGCATCGGCGAGGCGCTTTGCAATAGCCTCGCCGATGCCCGTAGCGCCGCCCGTGATAATCGCGGTTTGACCCGAGAGATCGAAGGGCATGCGTTTACGGCTCGCGTGTCACATTTACGGTCACTTCGGCTACAACCTCCCGGTGCAGACGAACACTGACTTTGTGCTCGCCCAGCGTGCGAATCGGCTCTTCGAGCTGAATCTTGCGCCGGTCGATGTTGTAATTCTGAGCGGCCAGCGAATCCGCCACATCGCCCGCGGTGACCGAACCAAAGAGCTGATCGTTCTCACCGGCTTTACGTACGATGTTCACCGTGGCGCCGCCAATGAGTTTGGCGAGATCCTGCATTTCGCCCACCTCTTTCGCTTCTTTGCGCAGATGAGACTGGCGTTCCTGCTCGACGATTTTGCGGTTGGAATCGTTGGCCGTCACGGCGAGCCGCTTGGGCAGCAGGTAGTTGCGGGCATAACCGGCGGCGACCTTTACAACGTCGCCACGGGCTCCGAGTTTATCGATGTCTTCGCGAAGAATGACTTCCATCGTGGTCTCCTTTACACCGATGCCGCGAAGGGCAGCAAAGCGATATTGCGCGCCTTAAGGATCGCGTCCGTGAGCCGCCGCTGGTGCGGGGCGCAGACGCCCGAGATACGCCGGGGCACGATCTTGCCGCGTTCGGCAATGAACGCCTGCAGCATTTTGACATCTTTGTAGTTGATGTCGTCGATCTTCTCCACGCAGAAACGGCAGACTTTCTTGCGCCGGAAATAAGCCTTTTTGCCAACGGCGGCAGCCTTGTCGCCGCCTGTGGGGCGCTGCGAAGCCGCGATGGGTCTTCCACCTTTTTGTTCAGCCATTACGAGTTCTCCTCTGCGGCCTTTTCGGGCTCGGGCAGCGCCGGTGCGGGATGCTCGGGCGCGGGGGGTACGGCGACAACGGGTGCGCCGGGCAGCGGGTGGATGTCAGACGGTCCGCCAAGCATCTGCTGCGCCAGCGAAGGCTGGGCGGGCGCGGCCTGCGGACGGCGGTGAGCGCGCTTCTCACGCTCTTTGGTCCGCTTCTCCAGACGCTTCAGCGTCTCATCGATGCGAACCGTGATGTATTTGATCACGGAATCCTGCACGCGCATACGGCGCTCGAATTCCATGACTGTTTCCGGACCCGCGCTGAACTGCATCAGAACATAGCTGCCTTCGCGATGCTTTTCCACGCGATAGGCCAGCCTGCGTTTTCCCCACTTATCGACTTTATCCACCGTGCCACCGGCGTTGGTGACATGCTTGGACATCAGTTCGATGAGTGCGTCGATCTCTTCTTCCGTTGCATCGGGTTTAACGATGAACAGATTCTCGTAGATTCTCATCATTCCTCTGGTGTTGGGCCCTGGGCGCGACGATTGAATTTCGTCATGGACAATTGGACGCCTTCGGCCATTATGGATTCGGTTGCATCGGCTGCGAAGTCGATGAACTCATCCAGCGTTTCGGTTTGCCGCCGAGTAAAACGCGACAGCAGATAGTCAGCCCCACTGGCTAACGGATGGCCGGGGTGCACCCCCAGCCGAACTCTTGGAAACTCCTGCGTGCCCAGCCTCGCAATCAGGTCCTTGGCGCCGTTGTGACCGGCGGCGGACCCGCCCGGACGGATACGCAGCGACCCCCAGGGGAGATCGAGCTCATCATATATGGCGATGAACTGCGCGGGCGGCACTTCATACTTCTCCAGCAGCGGTTGCACGGCAATGCCGCTGAGATTCATGAAGGTCTGTGGCTTGGCTAGCAGCACTGATTTTCCACCGATCGTTCCCTGCCCCACCAGAGCCTGGCATTCATTTCGCGTGACGCGGATTGCGTGACGCGCGGCGAGCCGGTCCACCACGAGAAAACCCAGATTATGGGGAGTCGCGGCGTACTGCCCGCCGGGATTACCAAGGCCGGCGACCAGGAACATTCCCGGCTATTTCTTCTTGCCTTTGTCGGGCGCGGCGGGAGCTTCCTCTTCCTTCTTGCCCTTCTTGGCGGCAACTTCAGGTTCGGCCACTGCGGCGACGGCGGGCTCAGCCGCGGCTTCTTCTTTAATACCGACCACGTGCGCCACAACGGCCTCGCCCGCGGTGAGGATGCGGACGCCTTCCTTCACGGGAAGTTCGGAGACACGGATTGCCACGCCGATCATCAATTCGGTTACATCCACGTCAAACTGGTTCGGGATGTCATCGGGGATGCACTCGATTTCGACCGTTCGGGTAACCACGTCGAGAACGCCGCCCTGCTGTTTGACGCCCTTGGCTTCGCCCGTTACATGGATAGGAACGGCGACGCGGAGTTTACGGGTGAGATCGATGCGGCGGAGGTCGATGTGAAGGAGATGGCCCCTGATGGGGTCGTACTGCTCATCGGCAACGATGACCGGCACGCGCTCGACGCCTTCGATATCCACGTCGAAGATCGAGTTGTGGCCGGTTTTGCTGTGGATGATGCGGGTGATGTCCTTCGGGCTGACGCTGACCGCGACAGGATCTTTGAAAGCTCCGTAGACGACGGCGGGAATGCGGCCCGACATGCGGGTGCGGCGGGCTTCGTTTTTGCCGCGGCTGGCACGGGGCAGCGCGGCAACTATCGTTTCAAGTCTCAAACTACTGGCTCCTTGATGCGCAAGTCCGTTTCAAAAGGGTTTAATTTCTGAGGCGTGGGTTGCGTGTATTCAACTACGTGTAATAAAAGCGGGGATAAACCGAAACTACGAGTTTAGCACTAACGCAAAATAGCTGCGGCGATGGTGAGTCACCTCAGCCTTGTTTCGTTTCTCACCCGCCAGGGGGCTGCTAGAACACCACGCGCAAGCTCACCTGGGCTCGCCGGGCCGTTGTACCGTCCGGGCTGGCCGCAGTGGAACTGGGGGTCGCGTAATCCGCTCGCTTTTTGAGAGTCGTTCCGCTGAGATCATATTCAGCGGTGCGCCGGCTGGTGTCGTAGGGAGTGTTTAAGACGTTGAATGCTTCGAACTGGATGTAGCCAATAACCCGTTCGGTAATCGGCACGCGCTTTGCCAGCCGCGCGTCTACCCGGTAGATACTATCCAGATTGAGGTTGCTCAACGGCTCGAATGGCACGCGGCTGAAACCGCCGCCGAGGCCATTGAGAGAACCGGAGACCAGTGCTCCCGCGAAAGCATTGCCCGAGATGTTCGTCGAGGAATTCACCGGCTGCGGAGACTGCAGAGTGGTCACCTGGCTGATCTGCCAGTTGTTGAGCAGATATCGATCCATCCAGCTGTTCCCTTTCGTGATTACCGGAGCCCAGACTGTTGTGACAACGAGCCGGTGGCGAACATCATTGGCGGCGCTGCCCTTTTCCGAAGCGAAGTCGCCGTTTGCGTAGCTGGTGGGAGTAGAACTGAAGAAAACATTGTTGTTGGCGGAACTCTGGTTAAGATCGATGGCGTGGGACCATGTGTAGCCGAGAGTTGCGGTCAGAGATTTGGCCCGCTTATTAAACTGAACCGTCAAGCCGTCGTAGTAGCTCAGGCCCGGATTGTCGATCTGTGAAATTCGGCGATAACGCGGATCGAGACGCGTGCGGTATGTGGGTGTTGTGTAGGTGCCAACAGGGGTGCCCGACCCGTCGGCGATCGTATACGTAATCGGCGCCCCGAGCGGGCCAACGTTCAGATCGCGCACGCCATAAAGTCTGACGCCCCGGCTCCAGAGATAGGAAACATTGATGCTGGCCGACGACGACAGTTGCCGCTCAATTCCTGCGTTCGCCTGATGAGTATAGGGATTGCGGAGATTCTTATCCGCTACCAGCAGATCGACGCTTCCCGCGGGCGGTGAAAAAGAAGTGGAAGGCAGGTTGTTCGGATACACCGGTCCCGCCGCCAGTTGCGCCGCTGTGCCCGCATTATAAGAAATTGCGGTTTGGTAAATACCGTTGCTCAGGAAGAGGTTTTCGACCAGGCCGGACTGAAAACGGGCATAGAACATTCCGTAGCCTGCGCGAAAAAGTGTCTTTTGGTCTTTGGTGAGCGCATATGAGATGCCGACGCGCGGAGCCCAGTTATTTTTCGGTGAGTTTATGAAACCAGTCTGCGGATAGTCCGGGTTAACGATCTTAGGCTGGGGAATCGAAGTGTACTCGTATCGCACGCCGAAATTCACGACAATTCTCGGCGTAACCCGGTACTGGTCCTGAGCATAGAAGCCATAGTTCATCAGATTCGTATCCACTTGCGGATTGCCAAAAGTCTGCGAGTAGGTATTCCAGTTTTTGGCGCCTGAGGTGTTTCCGCTGAAGTCGAGGGCAAAATTGTTGAGCGTGGTGTAGTTGTACGACCCGTATTGGTTGGTCAGCTGTACAACAAAATCCTCGGTGTGAGCGATATCGACACCAAACTTCAGGATGTGCGAGCCCCTGCTAAGAGTCAGATTGTCGGCTATCTCATAGCGGGTCTCGCTGGGATTCAGACGCGGGTAGCCGTTAGCCAGGCCCAGGTTCGAGGTGCTTGCGACCGTGAGCGATGCGCGGCCGAGGCCAGGATAAAGAAAATCGTCGCTGGCCGCGTCGTACAGGCGGTCATGAAACCAGCCAAAGCGTAGCTCGTTGATCGCGGACGGCGTGATCACACTGCTCCATTGAGCCCGTCCGTATCCGTCGCGTACCGTGGAATCGGCATTACTGCCGATCGCGCCCCCGGTATTGAACACGATTCCGGTGGCCTGAATGCCGTGAGGAGAAACCCAGCGGAGAAGATTAATGCTAAAGCTAAGACTGTTCCGATCGCTCAGGTGATAATCGATCTTGCCAAGTCCGAGATCCTGCGTAACTGTGCGGCTTACATTACCGAAATTCCGCTTCAAAATCATGCTGATTGCGGCCTGGCATTGAGCTGCGGATGCCTGAACGCCGGTAAGTGCGGGGCAGGGATTCGTCGCTGTATTGAGGACCCCGGCGGAATTGAACATGCCGGTACTAAGACTGTTTATCGCGGGAAAATTACGGCGGGTAGCTTCGTAGTTGAAGAAATAGAAAAGCTTATCCCTGATCAGTTTACCCCCCAGACTGGCGCCCGCCTGATGACGAATATCCTGTGGATTGAACGTCGCATAACGGTCGCGCGCATTCAGAGAACGATTGCGGAAAAACCAATAAGCCGTTCCATGCAGGTCGTTCGATCCGCTTTTGGTGACGGTGTTGATCACACCTCCCATAGCGTTTCCATACTCGGCGCTGAAGTTGCTCGAAATTACCTGAAACTCCTCAACGGCTTCCTGTGAGATCGGGCTGATGATGCGCGTACGCCCTGCGTTTTCGTTGAAGAACTGGTTGGTCGTATCATTGCCATCCGTCAGGAAGCTGTTGTGGCCGGCGACCCCGCGGAAACTCAGCAGTCCGTAAGCTCCGTCTGGTGCGACGCCAGGGCTCGACAGCGCGAACGTGTCAACTCGCCTGCCATTGACCGGCAGATCGAGGATTTGACGCTGATCGACCAGCTGCGAAACGTCCGTTTTTGTCGATTCAACCACTTCAGCGGTGGCAGAGACCTCAACGGTCGTTGCGGCGGATGCGATTTGAAGAGTGATGCGTAAATCCGAAACGCTTCCCACTGCGACCTTGATACTCGAGACTTCGAAGTTGGCAAATCCGCTTTTGGAGACGGTCACGGTGTAATCGGAATCCGGCACCAGGGCCGAGAACGTGAACACTCCGGCGCTCGTCGTTTCGAATGAGCGTTGAATACCCCTGGATTTGTCCGTCAGTCTGACGGCGGCGCCGGCAACATCAGAACCGGAAGAGTCCTGTACAAGCCCCGATATGCCGCCCTGACCCGCCGACTGTGCAAACAGGACTGCGGCACATTGAAGCAGGATTACGCCAACTAATAAACTTTTTCGCATCGTTGATTTCCTGTGACGAACACGCTTCATGGCGATGTCGCGCTTTGGTTAATTTGACAATCGGAAGTGTCAGCTGCAGGCGCACAAAGCATGCAGATTCACGCCCGCCCTTAGCGGCTTCGCGCCTCAAAGACTATCGCTTCTCTCAATAATAGTCCGACCGAGGTGTCATTTGGGCGTCAATTTGATGACGGATTCACCGCCATCCGGGATATGTTTTGGAGTATTTGACCAGACCCCGAATATGTTTTTACGGAAGCTGAAGAATTGCCGGTCCGGGGGGGCAATTGTTTGGGTTTTAACTGGCGCGTTTCAAGAAACAGACAGGCAGTTCACGGAGATCGGTTTTGACTATTGAGCCGCCGCGGCAAGGCTTGGTGTGCGACGCAGAAAGGCCGCTCGCCAAGTGAGACGGCGGGCGGCCTTTTTTGCAACTCGTTTACTTCGTTTTCAGTTCCAGAACCGTAATTGAGTAGGGCGGAAAATTGCGCGTGAACGATTTCCCCAACTGATCCGCCGCAGACGTCACGGGTACGAGCTTCCGGGGCTCTGTAATGGTGTTGGTATCGTCCGGACTCGATGCGCTGAGCGTAATTGCCTGCCCCCGCGTTTCCACAGTCTTTAATCCGCTGAACGATACTTTGACGGGCTGAGCCGTGCCTGCTCGATTGACCACCTTCAGATAGACCGTGCCTGTTTTGCTGTCGCGCGTTGCATTAAAAAACGCCAGCGGAACCTGCACCGCGGGCGGCGCGGGGGGCGGTGGGGCGTCACCACGGCCTCGCCGGGGCGCGGGCTGCCAGGTCTTCTCGGGAATACCCGTCGCGGCGATGGGCAGCACCGTATCGCCGTAGTGGGAGCTGAACATTTGCTGTGCCCAATAGGCAGGCGATCCATAACTGGTCATCGTGTCATAGCCGATCAGATCCGTCCGCCACTGCATCGCGCCTTTGTTGACGTTGACGAACAGCGGCGCATAGCAGGACATCAGCACCAGATCGGAATTGCGCTCCATGCCGATCATCCAGGCGGCATCGCCCAGAGCGGCGCTCATGTTCGGCGTAGGATCGCCCACGCGCGTCGCCCATTCACCGACGAACACTTTAGGGCCGGTGCGGGGACGGGCATCGTAATCGTGCGCATGCGAGGCCATTTCCTCTTCCGAATTCCGATAGTAATGTTCATCGAGCAGATCGGGCTGCCGGGTGGTCACCTTCGTGGTGGCGATGATCTGTAAGCGCGGGTAAGCCTTTTTGATCGCGTCATAGAACTGTGTGAAGCGGCCATCGTAGCTGCCGGCCTGACGGTCGAAACTGTCTTCATTTCCGATCTCGACGTATTCGAGTTTGAAAGGGGCCGGATGCCCGTCTTTGGCGCGCCGTGCTCCCCAGGTGGTATTGGCGGCGCCCGTCACGTATTCGATTTCCTCGAGAGCTTCTTTCACATAGGGATCGAGATCGGGACCAGGCGCAACGCGGATCTGCCGCATGGAATAGCCGGCGTAAACGGCGAGCAGAGGCTGCATGTGAAGGTCTTCGCACCAGTTGAGAAATTCCAGCAGCCCCATGCCATCCGACGACCAGTATTTCCAGCCATCGTTCATGTGACCCGGGCGTTCATTGACAGGGCCAAGTGTCTTCTTCCAGTCAAACCGGGTTTCGATGGTGTTGCCTTCGAGATAATTGCCGCCGGGGAACCGAAGAAAAGAAGGATGCATGTCGGCCAGCAGCTGCATGATGTCCGCCCGGTTGCCGTTAGGGCGGTTTTTATAAGTGGGCGGGAAGAGCGAGACCATGCTGAACCACACCGTGCCGGGACGGGCGACGGTGATGGTGAATTTGTTGTCGGGGCCGGCCTTCGCGGTGGCAGCGGTAGTCAGGACCGCGCTGTACTTCCGCCAGTCCGACGTGACGCCGGGCACCTGAGCCGTGGCCTGAACCGTCGATCCGTCGTTACTGACAATCGCAATGGTGAGCGGGCCGGTGAAACCAGGCGCCGCTTTGGCGTAGAACGAGGCATGATAACGCGTACCGGGATGCACGGGAATTCCCCAGAAGCCGTCATTCGCGATCCCGTCGCCCGCCGCCGACGCTGTGAGTTTCAGACTGGTCGCAATGGCGTCGTTCAGGGGCACGGAAGGATCGAGCGCGATGGCTCCCGCTTTCAGAGCGCTCCAGTGAAGAGCGTCTTTGGGATCTTCCTTCATGCTTCGATTGCGAATCAATTCGGCGTAAATGCCGCCCTCGTATGAGTAGTTGATCTCCTCTGTCATCAAGCCATAGAGGCTTGGCGACGCCTTCACGCCCGGCTTGTCCGCGCTGATCTGGATTTCGATGGGCGCCTGGGCCCAGAGGAGGGTCGTGGCGAATAATGCCGCAGTCACGAGGAACAGTCGTCTCATGGGCAATATTTTATCGCGACCTCGCAGGCGGGATTTGCCCGCGCACGGGTGCCACGACCGTGAGGGGTGCGCGGCGCTTTCAGGCTGATGGGCGCGGCGTGATCGCGATCCGCCCACCACCAGCAGGGTCGCCGGTTTCAGCCGG
>JBDUBZ010000404.1:0-3216 GCA_040003745.1 Terriglobia bacterium | reverse complement strand
ACGCGACCCCGCCAGCGCGAAGAACCCGCTCGCTGCCATCCCCAGAAAAGAAAATTGCAGGAACCGGTCTATTTGGGAACCCCCGTGGGAAACGGCCGGGGAAACGGCGCGTCTCCGGCGCTGTGAACCGGAGACGCGTTCATCCTGCATCTTACTTCTTTTCTTTTTTGGGCTTCTTCGTTTCTTTCTTACGATCCATGCCTTTGGACATCGGTGAATCTCCCTTCTGATTCGATTATGCAGCGCAACCGGGCTTTTTGCACAACTGCCGGGAAAAATGTTTTCTAATCGCTGCGCCGCACGCTGACCACGAAACCGCCAAACGCCGCGGCAGCGCAGGCGTAAGCCCACATGTTCAGCAGCCCACGATCGATCAATTCGCCCGCGATCACCGGCGCCACAATCTGCGAGATCGACATCAGCGATTGCGTCAGACCCAGCACCGCCCCCTGTTCGCGCCGCCCGGCCTTCTGTGAAATCAGCGACGTAATCGCAGGCCTCACCAGGCCGCTTCCATAAGACCCGAAAGTAACGTTCGCCAGCAGTTGCGGAATCGTGAACGTAAAACCCATCCACACTGAACTAATCGTGCTCACTAGAAATCCCGTTGAAACCAGGGTCCGTTCCCCCAGCCACTTGACAAGGCGGCCCAGCAAGCCGCCTTGCAGGATGATCCCGAGCATCCCCATATACGCGAACACATAGCCGATCTCTTTCACGCCCACAGGATGCCCGTGCGAAACGTATCTCCGCTGTGCGAACAGCGCAAATCCGCTGATCATCATGGCAAAGGAGAACGAAAAAAAGAAAAACTGCCACAAGAGAGATCCAAGCCCGGGCCGGGCGAAGTATTCCCCGTAGCTTTTCCAGTCGAGCACGCCCAGACGCCGCCCCGCCGGCGAGCCCGCGCCGTCGTCCGGGTGCGGTTCCACTTTGGGGAGCAGAGTCGCGGTGCAAACCACACTGCAGGCGGAAAGCGCCGCCGCCGCCAGAATCGGGTATGCGTAGCCGAACTGCGAAAGGTACCCCGCAAGGCCCGGACCAATCAGGAATCCGATACCAAAGGCAATTCCAATGACTCCAAAGGATTTCGCCCGGTTCTCCGGCGTCGACACATCGGAGATATAGGCCTGCGCTAAAGACAGGTTCCCCGCCGTCAGTCCGTCAATGATCCGCGACAGAAAAACCATCCACAACGAGTTCGAAGCCGCCAGGATCAGGAACCCGATAAACGTGCCGATCTGACTGACGATCAGCAGCGGCTTGCGTCCCGTATGGTCGCTCATCCGCCCCAGGATGGGGCCGGCGATCAACTGGCAGAATGCGTAGGTCGAGATCAGCAGCCCCACCACCGTTGCCGAGGCGCCCATATGCTCGGCATAAAACGGGAGTAGCGGCAGAATGATCGTCATGCCGAGAATATCGACCAGAACGATCAAAAATATGGGGAGAAGAGGAGAGCGCTTCACCGGCGCCGTGGCTCGGACATCTTTAGGTGGAAGAACCCGAATTCAATTCCTCGATTTGCCGCTCGACATGGGCCAGCGCCCGCTGCTTCATCTCGCGGAACCGCCGCGACGACGCGAAAGCGATCTCGCGCTCGAGCCTTTTCTTCGTCATGTCGAGCAATTCCGCTTCACGTTCGCGTCCCGCATCTTTATGGGTATTCTCTCCGGAAACCGTTCTCAGACTCTCCCGATCTTCGATCTGAGCCTCAACCGACTTACTTTCCCAGCCGCGAGCCATACCAGCAATCAGCCCCGTCTTGATTGTCTCACTGGGATGTATTTTCAACGGCTCTTGCTGGTCCGGTTCTTCGCCCGCCATTCCTTCCAGTCGGCCGTCGTCGCCTTTACCATGCGCTCGGCCGCCTGGTGCAGCCAGTTGTCCGGGCGCGCGCTCAGATCCTTCAGCACCGCCTTGTTCCTCCCAGATCCAAGATGAACATTCGCGGTCTCCCAGCCCATGGCGTGCAGCAGTCTGGCCTTGCTCTTCTCCTTCGGAACGCACGCCAGCTCAATTCTCGTGCAATCGGGCGCCAGTCTCCGCACAATCCACCGATCCTTCAGCCTGACCCAGGGATCCTGCGCGCGCACCGCTCCATCGAGGGCGGATTGATACGACAGCTTTCCCCGTTCCGAGCCGCCTGTCGCCCAGATCCATGCCGAGGGAGCCAGAGCCTTGGCCTCACGGCACATCGCCGCGCCTTCGTACTGCCCGATCGCGACAAACCGCTGCCGCCCGCGGCTTCCGATCCCCGCCACTCTGTGCGCCACGCGATAACGGACTGCCGGATGCGGCATCATCCGATCGAGGGCACGCGCAGCCTCTTTGGGCATTCTGCCTTTGAAATCCGGCAGCGCCTGAAGCTTTTGCCAGAACGCGACCGGAGTCTTCACATCCACCAGTTCACTCAGCCACTCGTGCTTCTCTCCCAGTACCCACGGCGCTCCGCCCGCCTCCAGACCCTGCTGATAGCCCATCAGGATAGCGGCGCAGATATCCTTGTGATCCATCTTCAAATGCCCGGCGTCGGCCGCCAGATGCGCACTTGCCGCCAGTCGCACCAGATCGATTGTCCAGGGCATCGTGCACGCTTCATCGAAGTCGTTGATCCCCCAGACCAGCCGCCCTTCCGCATCGCGCCAGGTCCCGAAATTCTCGATGTGCAGATCGCCCACCGCCAGCACCGCGGGTGACCGGCGGAACTCCGGGCAGACCTCCGGCCACAACTGCGCCCAGCGATAAAAAGTTGCCCGCAGAAACGGGAAGACCGCCGTCCGCATCAGCTCATGCTTCTCGCGCAGGTCTTCCTTAACGATTACGATCCTCGCGCCCAGCCATTTTTCGTAATTCGCCGTCGATTCCGTGAAGTTCATCCCGAACCGCCCCCAGCCAATTTCGGAATGGCCATCCAGCGCAATGTGCCCTGAGGGGCCGCCCGGAAGGGATCGGCCTCAATACAAATCAGCGCGGATTTCTTCACATCGACACGCAGGGAAGGCGCGCTGAGCAGCCACGCCGCCAGTTGGCCCATCAGCGGCTCATGGCCTGCCAACAGCAGGGAGTGGAACCCCGCATAGTCGCGGATATCCTGCCACACCCGCTCCGGAGTTCCCTCGGGAACCAGCGAATCGGCAATCGCAATTTCTCCCGCGTAAGCCAGTTCTTCGGCCGCGATCCTGGCCGTCTGCCGCGCGCGCGCATACGGACTGC
>JBDUBZ010000103.1:0-10923 GCA_040003745.1 Terriglobia bacterium | reverse complement strand
CGAGAGATCGCGCAGCACAATGTCGCCGCCACCGGCGTGCTTGATCTGATTGGAGGCCGCCTCGGTTACAATCAGCGCCAGTTCACCCGCCTCCCGCTCCTCGAAACCGGCCTTCAGGCCGGCCTTGGCCGCCACCCGGCGCGCGGCGGCAACATCGGTCTGTTCATGCACCGGGACGAGAATGTCTGGCCGCATGATACTCACCGCCACCGCGTGATTGCGATGCGGGTTCCCTCGCCCGGCTGGCTGTGGATTTCAAATTCGTTGGACAGCCGTTTGGCGCCGCTCAGTCCCAGGCCCAATCCGCCCCCGGTGGTATACCCATCTCTCATTGCCAGCCCGAGATCGGCAATTCCGGGGCCATGATCTTCGAATACAAGGCGTACGCCCTGCCGCACCCCGTTCTGGACTGCTTCGAGAGTGGCCGTCCCTCCGCCGCCATAGACTACGGTGTTGCGCGCCAGCTCGCTTGCCGCCGTCACGATTTTGGTCTGGTCGATGAGCTTCAGCCCCTGCGCGACAGCAAGCGTTCTCACGCGTTGCCGGACAATGACCACATCTTCCGAAGTCTGAAGCGGCAGGACTTCAGGATTGTTCGCCACCATACTCCGCAGCGACGCTCTCGTCTGCTTCAATCGACGCTCGCAGAAGATCCATGCCCCTTTCGACGTCCAGAGCCGTGCGAACGCCTGGCAGCGAAAGCCCCAGTTCGACGAGGGTGATCGCGACCGCCGGGCGCATGCCCACTACCACGGTCTCAGCGTCCAGGATTCGCGACATAGACGCTATATTGGCCAGCAGCCGGCCGATAAAGGAATCCACGATATCGAGCGCCGAAATATCGATCAGGACCCCCCGGGCGTGAGCTTCGACGATTCGGCTGGTCAGGTCCTCCTGCAGATTGAGGGCGAGCTGATCGTGCATATCCACCTGCACGGTTACGAGCAGAAAAGGTCCTAGTTTCAGGATTGGTATTCGGTCCAAGTTAAGTAGCCTGTTTAGGCGCCCCGGCGATCCGGGTGACCGTCAGATGATTGCGCTTGAGAGCGATTGCGAACGCATCGGCCAGAGTGGCCTTGGTGGTGACATCGCCCAGATCGACGCCCAGATGCACGATAGTGGAGGCGATCTGTGGGCGAATTCCGCTGATGATACATTGCGCTCCCATGAGACGGGCGGCTGCCACCGTCTTCAGCAGATGCTGAGCGACCAGAGTATCCACTGTGGGCACACCCGTGATATCGATAATCGCGATACCAGCCCCCGTGCGGACGATTTCCTGGAGCAGACTCTCCATCACGACTTGGGTGCGTTCGCTGTCGAGCGTGCCGATTAACGGCAGCGCGAGCACGCCCTCCCAAAGTTTGACCACCGGCGTGGACAGCTCCAGCATTTCCGTCTGCTGCCGGGCGATAACCTCTTCCCGCAACTTCATGGCGAGCTGGATTGTGAAGAGGCCCAGACGATCGAGCAGCAGTGTGACCGACCAGATTCCGCGCGCGAAAAGCTCGGGCGTTTTTATTGTTTCGCGCTGCAGCAGTTCGAAGAGGATTTGCTTGAGCGAGAAAATGAAAGTCGCGACTTCCGATGCCGAAGCCCCCTGTTTAGCCTGCTGGGTGCCGATGTCGGAGAGGGTCTCCCGGACGGGCGTCCACGAGGGGCCGTCGATTTCGCCGGTGCCATCGCGCTGGACCGCATCGCGAAAGGCGCTGAGAAACTCGCGGCTCTGAGCCCTGAGATCCTCTTCCCGGACACCCCCTCTCGCGGTTCCGCGCTGCGCCAGCTGGGCCGCAATCCAGCTCTTTAAAATCTCGCTTTCGTGTTTCGCTACCAGTTGTGGCAGCAGTGCCGATTCTGATTCTGACATTACTGTCAGAATCATATCGTGGCAGGCATAATAGTGTTGCTTTTACGTGGCCGATTCCGCACCGAATAACTCTGGTGCGTGTCGCGAGAGGAGTCACGGCACCACAGTGAAGGTTCCGACAATACCCTTGAATTCGCCTTCCGCATTTCGCATCGGCGTTCCCAGCACGGCGACCGCGACCGCCATGCCGTCTTTGCGGCGAAGCTGAAAGCGAAATGGCTTGGCGTCGCCCCGGGCCTTGAAGTCGAACAGGCGCTGAGCTTTGTCCATGTCTTCCGGGAAGACATAAATAAACGAAGGTGCGCCCATCATCTCCGCCGCGGACGTCCCCAGGATCTCAGCCATCCGGTCGTTGGCGTACGCCGTCATGGCCTGATCGTCGATGATCCAGATTCCATCGTGCGAGGCACTCATGGGCTAACTAATCCTCATCTTGCCGCAGCGTTGCAAGGACCCCAAGATCTTCCAGTGTCGTAACGTCCCCTTTAACTTCTCCGCCCGCGGCGAGCTCACGGAGCAGCCGCCGCATGATCTTTCCGCTGCGTGTCTTCGGCAGGGAATCGGTGAAGCGGATATCGTCTGGCTTGGCAAGCGAGCCGATTTCTTTTCCCACCCACGCCCGCAATTCATCCTTGAGCGCATCGGTGGCCTCGTTGCCGACCTGCAGGGTGACGAAGGCCGCGATGCCCTGGCCTTTAATCTCGTCGGGCCGGGCGACAACGGCCGCTTCCGCGACCATCGGATGAGCCACCAGCGCGGACTCGATCTCCATGGTGCTCAGGCGATGCCCGGAGACGTTGATCACATCGTCCACGCGGCCCATGACCCAGATGTAGCCGTCTTCATCGAGACGCGCGCCGTCGCCTGTGAAATAAGAGCCGGGGATTTGCGACCAGTACTGCTCCTGGTAGCGTGCATCGTCTCCATAAATAGTGCGGAGCATAGCGGGCCACGGCTTACGCACAACAAGATAGCCGCCCGATCCACGCGGCACCGGCTTGCCTTCTCTTGTGACCACCTCCACCTTAATTCCAGGCAGAGGGCGCGTGCAGGAGCCCGGTTTCGTCGCGGTCGCGCCGGGCAGGGGACTGATCATGATGCCGCCCGTCTCGGTCTGCCACCAGGTGTCCACGATGGGGCAGCGGTCTTTGCCGATCACACTGCGATACCACATCCACGCCTCGGGATTGATGGGTTCTCCCACGCTGCCGAGCAGCCGCAGGCTCTTCAGCGAGTGTTTGCCCGGCCAGCTTTCGCCAAGCCGCATCAGCGCACGGATGGCCGTCGGCGCGGTGTAGAAAATCGTGACCTTGTGGCGATCGATGATGTCCCAGAAGCGATCCGGCTGAGGGTAGGTCGGCCCGCCTTCATACATGAGGACCGTGGCGCCGTTCTGCAGTGGTCCGTAGACCACGTAGCTGTGCCCGGTGACCCAGCCGATATCGGCGCTGCACCAATAGACGTCTTCATCGCGCAGATCGAAGACCCATTTGCTGGTGATGTAGGTGAAGACGGCATAGCCGCCGGTGGTGTGGAGAATTCCCTTAGGTTTGCCAGTGGTTCCGGAGGTGTAGAGAAGGTAGAGGGGATGCTCGGAATCGAGAGGCTCGGCGGGGCAATCGTCCGAAGCGTTCGCCATCTGCTCATGCCACCAGTGATCGCGGCCGGGTGTCATGGTTTGTTGAGAGCCCGAGCGCTTGTAAACGATGGTGCTCTTCACCGACGGGCAGTGCCGCAACGCCTCATCCACGGCGGGTTTGAGCTTGATCTCGGCGCCGCGGCGGAATCCGCCATCTTGTGTAATCACGCAGACCGCCTGCGAATCGTTGATCCGGTCCACCAGCGCCTGTGACGAAAAGCCTCCAAACACGACCGTGTGAGGAGCGCCGATGCGGGCGCAGGCGAGCAGTGCGATGGCCAGTTCGGGGCACAGGCCCATATAGATGGCTACGCGATTGCCCTTCCTGACACCCAGCGATTTCAGAACATTGGCGAACTTCGAAACTTCCGAGTGCAGCTGCTGATAGGTGAGGGTGCGGATCTCACCCGGCTCACCTTCCCAGATGATGGCGGCTTTGTTTCTCCGCCATGTGACAAGATGCCGGTCGAGGCAGTTGTGGGCCAGGTTCAACTGACCCCCAACGAACCACTTTGCCCACGGCGCATTCCACTCGAGCACCTTTTCCCAGGGTTTGAACCATTCGAGCTCGCTGGCGATCCGCGCCCAGAAACCTTCAGGATCGCGGTCGGCCTCGTCGTAAAGCTTTTGGTATTCGGCCATACTGCCGACATGAGCTTTGGCGCTGAACTCGGGCGGTGGCTCGAAAAGGCGTTTTTCCTGAAGAGAGGATTGAATATCGGTGGATGCCATGCGTAATCTGAATCATACACATATGCTGACCAGACGCCATTTTCTCGGTGCTTCGGCGGCTTTTGGGGCGGAACTGTTTGCCGCTCCGAAGAATTCCACCACCCCTTCGGCCGACCTCGAAAAGCTGGCCAGCGCGGCGTTCGCCGAGTCGAAAAAGTACAAGGCCACTTATTGCGATATCCGCATTGTGCGCCTGCGGGATCAGCGCATTGGGCTGCGTCTCTCGCCCGAGCGCGGTACCGGAAAGACGCTGGCGGTGCCGAACGTCTCCGAAGATTCGAGCTTCGGCTTTGGCGTGCGTGTGATCGTAAACGGCGCGTGGGGCTTCGCGTCTTCGCCCATCGTGACGCGTGAGGAGATTGCCCGAATCACCGGGGAGGCGGTCATTATCGCCAAAGCGAATGCGAGCATTCAGCCGCGGCCGATCATACTGGCGCCGGTGAAAGCGTACCGGGATCGCTGGGAGACGCCGCATGAGAAAGATCCGTTTGCCGTTCCCGTGGCGGAAAAGCTTGAGCTGCTGCGGCGCAGCACCGAAGCCGTAAAGAAGAACGCGAAGGTCTTTGGCAGCACGGCGGCGCTCAGCGTTCGCAGTGAGGATAAATACTTCGCTTCTTCGGAAGGCTCGTCGATCCAGCAGCTGATTTTGCAGATCTATGGCAATGTGGACGCGACGGCCGTCGATCGCGACAAGGGAGTTTCGCGAACGCGGAACTACACACCCACGCAGGCCTCCGCCGGCTGGGAGTACGTGCCGGAGATGAACCTCGAAGAAAACGCCCAGCGCATTCGCGAAGAGGTGCTGGAACATCTGAGCGCTCCCGCGGTTACACCGGGGAAGAAGGATCTGGTGCTGATGCCCAACCATCTGATGCTTACGATTCATGAGAGCGTCGCGCATCCGACGGAGCTCGACCGCTCGCTCGGCTATGAAGCCAATTACGCCGGCACCAGTTACATCACGATGGACACGATCGGGAAACGGATTGCGAGCGATACCTGCACGTTCGTGGGCGACCGCACCTCACCGCGGGCGCTCGGCACGGTGGGTTACGACGACGATGGCGTGAAGACATCGCAATTCACGATCGTCGATAAAGGCATCTTCCGTAACTTTCAGACCACCCGGGAGCAGGCCCATCTGGTGGGCGATAAGGAATCGCATGGATGCAGTCAGGCGGATTCCTGGGCGACGGTTCCGTTTCAGCGCATGCCCAATGTGTGGCTGAAGGCGGGCTCGTCCGACACGACGCTGGACAGTCTGATCGGAGGCATCGAAGACGGCGTTCTGATAGACGGGCGCGGTAGTTATTCCATCGATCAGCAGCGCTACAACTTCCAGTTCGGCGGCGATGCGTTCTGGGAAATTAAGGGCGGGAAAAAGCGCGGGATGATCTCGCGCGTGGCTTATCAGGCCCGTACGCCGGATTTTTGGCAGGCTTGCGATGCCAGCGCGGGCCCGGCCTACTGGCGGCAATACGGCACCACGGGCGATGCCAAGGGCGAACCGACGCAGATCAATTCCATCAGCCACGGCTGCTCGCCCACCCGCTTCCGCAACATCGACGTTATTCTTACCGACTGAGGCCCGCATGTTCACCCAGGATGAAGCACGCAAACTTGCGCTGAAAACCATTGGGTTCTCGACGTTCCCGGAATGCCAGGTCGGCGTTTCCGCGACCGAAGAGGCGTATACGAGGTTTGCCAATAACGGGATCACGACGGCCGCACTGAGTATGCGCAGGAGCGTTTCGATCGCCGTCACGCGCGAGGGGCGAACTGGCAGTTACAGCATCGACGATCTCGACGACGCGTCGTTGAAAGATGCGGTTCGAAAAGCCGAGGAACTGGCCATGATTGCGCCGCCGAATCCGGAGCGCATGCCCGCCGCGGGTCCGCAGCAATATCCGGCGATGAATGATTTCGATGCGGCCACGGCCAGCGCGCGCGCTCCCGAAATGATTCCGCATGTGAAGACGATCATCGACGCGGCCGTGAAGCAGAAGCTGGTGGCGGCGGGCCTGATCGAGCGGTCTCACCATACGAATGCCATCGCCAATAAGGCGGGGTTGTTCGGATTCCACGAAGCGAGCGATTCACAACTCACCACGACCGTGCGCATGGCCGATGGGTCGAGCTCAGGCTGGGCCGGGCAGCCTTCCACCAGAATTTCCAGGCTCGACAGCGCTCTGCTGGCAACGACGGCAATCGATAAATGTTTGCGCTGGAAGAAACCACAGCGGCTCGATCCGGGGAATTACACTGTGGTGCTCGAGCCTACCGCGGCCGGCGACCTGGTTCGTCTCATCACCCCGGGATTCTCCGCGCGCGCTGCCGATGAAGGGCGGACATTCCTCAGCAAACGGGGCGGGGGAACACTGCTCGGCGAGAAGCTCTTTCCGGAATTCATTACGCTGCGCACCGACCCGTTCGATCCGGACCAGCCATCGGCGCCGTGGACTGGCGACCTGCTGCCAGCGCGCGCCATCACCTGGATAGGCAAAGGTGTCGTGTCGAATGTCTACTACGACCGCTACTGGGCATCGCAAACCGGCAAAGAGCCGACGCCCTCGCCCAATGGCAGTCTGCGGCTGGAGGGCGGGGCAGACAGTCTGGACACGCTCATCAAGTCGGTGGAACGCGGCATTCTGATCACGCATTTCTGGTATATCCGAAACGTCAATCCGCAAACGCTACAGATGACAGGGCTGACACGCGATGGCGTATTCCTGATAGAAAAAGGGCAAATCACCGCGCCTGTAATGAATTTCCGGTTCCTCGAAAGCCCTGTGCGCCTGCTGAAAAACACCCTGCAGCTGAGCCCCGCGGTCCGCGTGCGTGGTCTGGAGGGCGGCATGATGATCGCCCCGGCTTTGGTGGCGACGGATTTCCCTCTGCCCTCGATTTCCGACGCTATTTGATTCGTCCTGCAAGCGTTCAGGAACTCACCAACGGGAACTGATCAAAGGTGTAATTACGCTGACAGAACGGAGCGTATGGTGGCAGCCAGTTTCTGTGCGGAATACGGTTTTTGCAGAAAAGCCGCGAGTTTCTTACCCGTAAACCGCCTGATGGCTTCCACTTCGTTATATCCGCTGGACAGGATAATCTTTGCTTCGGGATGAATCGCGATCATGCGCGCAAATGCATCTTCGCCACTCATGACCGGCATCGTCATGTCGAGAAGGACCACCGCGACCTTTTCGCCAAGGAGTTCAAACAGCGCTACGCCTTCTTTGCCGTTATCCGCGGCGACCGCCGTATAACCGAACGTTTCGAGCATCGACTTCGCCGCGCGCCGAATGATCTCCTCGTCGTCGACGACGAGCACCAGCTGGCCGTCACCCCGCAGCAACAATTGCGCTTCTTCTGGTTTCAGGATTGCCCTTCCGTCCCTCGAGACGGGGAGAAGCAGCTTAAATGTTGTGCCTTTTCCAACGCTGCTATAGACCCGGATCAGACCCTTGTGGCCTCGAACGATCCCCTGAACCGCAGCCAGACCGAGGCCTCTGCCCGTGAATTTGGTGGTGAAGAAAGGATCGAAGATCCTGGCTATGGTTGCTTCGTCCATGCCGGATCCTGTATCGTGCACTTCGAGAGAAACATAGTCGCCAGGGGGCAGAGAGTCCTCATTGGGCAGGGTTCGGAGGTATGCGCTGTCGACGTGCTCCACGCCGGTCGTTACGAGCACGGCGCCATTTTTCTGCTCCCCGATCGCTTCCGAAGCGTTGATCACCAGATTCATGATCACTTGCTGCAACTGACTTACATCGCCCACAACAAGAGGGAGATTGTCGGAAAGCTCAAGACGAATCTGAACATTGCGTGAAACCGATATCTGGACAAGTGCGCTCATTTCCCGCGTGAGTTCGGAGAGATTTACGGGTTCCGTGACAAAGCGGCCCTTGCCGGCGTAAGCAAGCAACTGCCGTGTCAGCAGAGCCGCCCTTTCGCTCGCGTCAACGACGTCCTGCAACAGGTGAAAGGCAGGATTAGCAGTGGAAAGGTGGGTGGCCGCGAGGGTCGCGTTTCCAAGAATGCCGGTGAGCAAATTATTGAAGTCATGCGCTACGCCTCCGGCCAGGACTCCCAAACTTTCGAGTTTTTGCGTCTGGCGCATCTGATCTTCGATGTTCCGCCTTTCGGTGATATCGCGGGCTGAATGCGATGCCCCCACAACCTGCCCGTGGTTGTCGCGAACCGGGGAGACGGTCAGGGAGACATGAATGAGACGTCCGTCTTTCCTGCGCCGGACGGTTTCAAAGTGATCCACTCGCTCGCCGCTCCGAATTTGCCGGACGATTTCCGATTCCTCATCGGGCCGGTCTTCGGGTAAAACCAGCGTCATCAACTGCCCGATGGCTTCCGCGGCCGTATACCCATACACGCGCTCCGCACCGCCGTTCCACGTGAGGATAACGCTGTCGAGGGTCTTGCTGACGATGGCATCTTCGGATGATTCCACGATTGCCGCCAGCGAACGGTATTGGTGATTCAGGCGCTGCTTGTCAGTGACGTCACGGGCGACGTGTGAAGCCGCAATGATAGTTCCGTTAGTGTTCCGGATAGGCGAAATTGTCAGGGAAACATCGATTGACAGCCCGTTTTTGTGTCGCCGGACTGTTTCAAAGTGTGCGACCCGTTCACCACGCCCAAGCTTCCGGAGAATCTCATCCTCCTCATCGTGCCGGTCCGGAGGCAGCAAAACCCGGATGGCCTTGCCGACTACCTCGGGGGCCGCGTAGCCGTACAGTCGTTCGGCGCCGGAGTTCCAGGTGAGAATGGTTCCGTCCAGAGTCTTGCCAATGATCGCGTCCTCTGAGAATTCAATAATGGCGTTTGCAAGAATTTGATTGTCAAGCGCAGGAATTTCTGCCATTTGCCCTAGTGTAAGGGAAACATATTGGTAACGACTACTTTGCGGACGTGTTCTGTGGTTCGCCACACAGACGAATGTCCAGTTCGGCTGACGGAGGAGGAGTTCGAAGCTTTTGTTCCGAACACCCCGGATTCCACGCCAGCGGATCGCCTCTCGGCCCTCCGCCGCTGTCTTCCATCTCCGACACCGTCTGGATCGCGTTAGAATACCTTTTCCGATGAATAGAATACTTCCATCTGTCTTAGCGCTGATATCGACCACCACTCTCTTCGCCCAGCAGGATCCCGCGTGGACCGAGCCCTTTGCCGCCTATAAAGTGATCGGCAACATTTACTTTGTCGGGAGCAAGGGACTGGCTTCGTATCTGATTACGACGCCGGAGGGCAATATCCTGATCAACAGCAGTCTCGAGAGCAGTCCGAAGCTGATACAGGCAAGCATTGAGAAGCTCGGCTTCAAGTACTCGGACACGAAGATTCTGCTGATCAGCCATGCCCACTGGGATCACGACGCGGGCAGCGCGGCGGTGAAGGCGGCGACCGGCGCAAAATACATGGTGATGGAGCAGGACGTGGCGGTGGTGGAGGCCGGTGGCAAAGGCGATTTTCACTATGGCAACGATCCCAGCTCGTGGTACCCGGCAACCAAAGTGGATCGCGTGCTTCACGACGGCGACGAAGTGAAGCTGGGCGGAACCGTATTGACGGCGCATCTCACGCCTGGCCATACCAAAGGCTGCACGACCTGGACGATGAAGGTGCAGGATGGCGGGAAATCCTATGACGTGGTGATTGTGGGAAGTCCCAACGTCAACAACGGCTTTAAGCTGGTGAACAACGCGTTGTATCCGAACATCGCCGAGGATTACGAAAAGACTTTCCGGGTGCTGAAGTCACTGCACTGCGATGTATTCCTGGGCGCCCACGGCGACTACTACGGGATGCTGCAGAAGTACGCCTCGATCACTCCCGGCGGGGCAAATCCGTTTATCGATCCCGATGGATATAAGAAGTATGTCGCGGAGCGGGAACGGTCGTTTCGCGCGGCTCTGGATAGACAGACCAAAGCCTCGCATTAGAAGCGCCCGCTGTCTAAGGCGCATCAACCGAGAAGTCGGATGACGGGATGACATCGACCCCCTCGGCAATAGCGGCTGCGCGGAGGGGTGCGTCGGAAGTTGCCAGAGGAAGTTTCATGCGCGACGCCAATTGCAAATACGCCGCGTCGTAGGCCGCAAGACCCCTGCTTCGGGCCAGCGATTTCAGATCGATATTTTCTACCATGCTTTGGGAGTGGACCCGGATAGGCAGCGCTTTGAGAAGCCTGAGATAGTAATGAATCTGCTGTTCCGAGATGCGTTTCCGCTTACTGAACGAAACGAATATGCTGTTTGCGATCTCAAATGCCCAGATCTCCGGAACGACGGCATCATCGGTGACCAGTCGCTTCAGAATCGCCCTGCTATAAGGAGTGTCTTCAGTTGGGTCGCCCGGGAAACACCACGATATCGCTACGCAGGCGTCAAGAACGAATTGCGCCATTAGAAGGGCACAGACCGCGGAGCGCGGCGCCAAAGAATCCGAAACTCTTCCTCAGCTGCGGCGTGCAGCGCGTATATCGTGCGCGAATTCTTCAAAAGCGATGACTTTCATGCAGCGACTCGCGCGTAATCGGCTCCCCGTAGCTGAGGCGATACTGGTAGCCAAATTCAAGCATTCGCCGAACCGCTTCCTCCCTGCCCACTGGTTCGCAAACCACCGGTTCTTCCGATGACGGAAGCGCCTCCCGCTCGACGACGCACTGGAG
>JBDUBZ010000403.1:0-3256 GCA_040003745.1 Terriglobia bacterium | reverse complement strand
CGGCGATGATGAATTTGCGCTTCGGCGTGGAGAAGTAGCGGTAGGCGACATCGATCGTGATGCCCTGTTCGCGCTCGGCGCGGAGCCCGTCGGTGAGCAGCGCCAGATCGATATGGCTTGCGCCCGAATTGGCGGAAGCTTTGGCGACGCTCGCCAGCTGGTCTTCGTAAACGCCTTTCGAATCGTAGAGCAGGCGGCCGATCAGGGTGCTCTTGCCGTCGTCGACACTGCCGGCGGTGGAGAAACGAAGCAGACTCAACTTAGAAATAGCCCTCGCGTTTTTTGATCTCCATGGAGCCTTCCTGGTCGTGATCGATGACTCGATTTTCACGTTCGGAGCGCCGCACGAGTTTCATTTCATCGATGATTTTGGCGATGGTATCGGCCTCGGAGCGGATAGCGCCCGTGCAGGGGCTGCAGCCAAGCGAGCGCATCCGGCACATGACCGTTTGCGGCTTTTCACCCGGCAGGATGCCGAATTCCTGTTCGACGGGAATCAAGGCGCCGCCTCGGACCACCATCTCGCGTGGTTTGGCGTAGTAAAGAGGGACGATCGGGATGTTTTCGCGCTCGATGTACTGCCAAACATCGAGTTCCGTCCAGTTCGAAAGCGGGAACACGCGGATGTGCTGGCCTTTATCGACGCGCGAGTTATAGAGATTCCAGAGTTCCGGGCGCTGCGTTTTCGGATCCCACTGGCCGAATTCATCGCGGAAGGAGTAAACGCGTTCCTTGGCGCGGGATTTCTCCTCGTCCCGGCGGGCCCCACCGAACGCGGCATCGTAACCACCGGCGGCGAGGCCGTCCAGCAAAGCGCGGGTCTTGAGTAACCCGCAGCACTTCTGGGTTCCAAGGCGGAGAGGATTAGCGCCATCCTGAATGGCTTTCTCATTCGTATGGACGATGAGTTTAGCCCCGATGGAGGCGATGAATTCATCCCGGAAGGTGATCATTTCGCGGAACTTATAGGTGGTATCGATGTGCAGCAGCGGGAATGGAATGCGACCCGGGAAAAAAGCTTTCTGGGCCAGCCGAACCATCACGGAAGAATCCTTCCCAATGGAATAAAGCATGACCGGCTTCTGAAATTCCGCCGCCACTTCGCGGATAATATGAATGCTCTCAGCTTCGAGAAGTTCGAGGTGGTCCACAGTATAAAGGCTTCATTACTATGATACCTGACCAACCCTATCGGGATTCAGGAGAAGCGATAAAAAGCGTATGCCGCGTGGACTGCGAAGGTGAGCACCGGGCCATAAAAGTAGTCGATGATGCGCCACCCGACGAGGAGGCCGATGATGGTGAAGCTCCGGATCCGCAGGCGGAACTCCTGTAGTTTCAGCGCGCCAGCGTCGGTGGTGAAGAGCCCGAGCACGTCGTAGCCGTCGAGCGGGGGGAACGGCAGCAGGTTGAACAAGCCCAGCAGCAGATTCAGCGAGAACAGAACGCTGATTACAACGGCGGCGCCTTCCGCGATGCCTCCCTGGGGCGCGACCACGATATTGGCCTGAGATATGGAGCCGGGAACGAAGACGCCGAGCGCCAGTCCGATGCGCATGAGAATCGCGGCAATTATGGTCAGAGAGAAGTTCGCGGCCGGCCCCGCGAGCGACATCCACGCAGCGCGCCTGGGGTGCTTTTGCGACCAAGACGGATCATAGGGCGCGCTGGCCCAGCCGATCAGGCCGGTGCCGCTGACGATTCCGATCAGTGGCAGAATCACCATGCCGAACGGCTCGCGGCGGATGTGGGGAATGGGATTGAGCGAGACCTGGCCGCCTTCAAAGGCAGTGGTGTCGCCGCCCAGTTTGGCGACCAGCGAATGGGAGGTTTCGTGGCACGTCGTCGAAAAGAGGAAGACGATGTACTGGATGAAACCGAAAACCAATTGATCTGGGCTCATGCGTCCGGGGAAATCTAATAGTAAGCTGGCTGCATGCGCCTGATTCGATCAAGCATTATTTCTACGGCCGTCTTTCTGGCGATTCTGGGACTGAGCGGTTGCACGCAGTCGCCGGCTCCCACGGCTGCGTCGGAGACGGGACCCGCTGCCACGGTGGCGCTTAAAGACGGGACGAGTTTTGCGGGGAACGTGACGAAGAGCGATACAGCGGCGATCACGGTTCAGTCCGCCAATGGGGAATCGAGAACGTATCCGATGGCGCAGGTTGCATCGGTTAATTATGGTGCGGCTCCGGTGCCTCAGCCTGCTCCAGTGCCTCAGCCGGCTCCAGTGCCTCAGCCTGCTCCAGTGCGACCGCGGCCTTCAGTCCAGGCTCCGTACCCGAGCAATTCGTCGGGCGCAATGGCTCCTGCGATGCCGCCTCCTCCCGCTCCGAGCGCGATGCGGCGGGTGGAAGAATTCCGGACGATTCCGGCGGGCACAAATCTGGAGGTGCGCAACGATTCGGCGATCAATTCGGATACGGCATCACCGGGACAGACTTATTCGGCGGTGGTGGCGCGCGATGTGCTGGATTCCGATGGCCGTATTGCGATTCCGCACGGCTCGAATGCCTCACTGGTGGTGCGGGCGGTCAGCGATCAGGGCCGGGTCCAGGGCCGTTCGGAACTGGTGCTGGACATAGATTCGGTGATGGTCGGCGGCCGGAATTACCGCCTCGACACTCGCGATGTAGTGCAGCACGGGGCGGAAGGTCTCGGTACGAATAAGCGGACTGGCGTGTTTGCAGGTGGTGGCGCGGCGCTGGGCGGTATTATCGGCGCGATTGCCGGCGGTGGTAAAGGCGCGGCGATCGGGATGCTCTCCGGAGCGGGGGCAGGCGCAGCAACGCAGGCATTGACGCGCGGAAAAGCTGTGCATGTTCCCAGTGAGACGGTGTTGAGCTTCAGGCTGGATGCGCCGGTTCATATCCATGAGATTCGATAGGGGGCGTCTTTCCGAAGGGCTGGAGGCGTGGTAACAGGATCCCGAACGTCCTGATTTGCTTGATCCCGGCCGCTCCGATGTCGCGGAGCGGCGGTTAGACTGCGGTAAAAGCAGTCAGACGAATGGAGCACGCACAACGATCCTATTCCTCATGAGGACGTTCTTGCCGAGTTCGGCCTATCCATGGCCGACTGGGAGAAGATAAGTCTCGAGCCGTAAGGAATGGCGAAGCGCATCGTGTGGACTCCAGCGCTGATCCGCCCCAGGTCTCAGAATCATCGGATCTTCTTCAGGGAGCAGGGCGGATACCTCAAAATTGAGCGTGTCCTCATTCAGCGTGTCCGCGACATTCGGCGCCCCCCGACC
>JBDUBZ010000402.1:0-3257 GCA_040003745.1 Terriglobia bacterium | reverse complement strand
GTCCGGCCTGTTGTCGATGGCCCTCGGTGTCGGCGCCGGGTTGCAAGCGCGCGCTAGTCGTAACCGTTGTCCCTCAGCCCGGAATAGTCACGTCAGTGTCTATTCCGGGCTTTTTGCATTCTTCGTCACCGGGTGTGTGACACAAAGGCTTTCCAGTCGGCGGCAGGTCCACAGTGCCGGAAACTCGGGGAGATTCAGTTACGTGCCGACGCCCAAACATCTAATGCTGGCTATCACTGAACGCGGCGCTCCCTGCCCTGCCAGAATTGCTCGCGCAGTTCCCGCTTCAATATCTTGCCAGTGCCTCCCTTCGGTAAAGGCTCATCCACGAACCGGTATGCGCGCGGGCATTTGAACTTCGCCAGCCGCGGTGTCAGAAACTCCCGCAACTCCGCTTCACTGACGGCGGGCCCAGGCTTCCGGACCACAAGCGCGACGGGGATCTCGCCCCATGCGGTGTCCGGCGCGCTGACCACCGCTACTTCGAGTACTCCCGGATGCGCTCCAATCGCCTTTTCCACTTCAATCGACGAGATGTTCTCGCCTCCGCTTATGATGATGTCCTTCTTGCGGTCGACGATCTGGATATACCCATCCTCATCCCACGTGGCCATATCGCCTGAGTGGAACCAGGGCCCGGACATCACCGCAGCCGTTGCTTCCGGCTCCCGGAAATAGCCATCCATCACGTTGTCGCCGGCAATCACGACTTCGCCCACGGTGGTCATATCGTGCGGCACATCCACCATGAGCGCGTCGACCACGCGGACGGTCGTGCCCGGCAGCGTCCATCCGGCCATCGCGAGGCGCCGCAGCCGGTCCGCTTCGTCGGCGTAGTGAACGGTGCCCTTGGTGCGAGAACTCGTCGCCACCGGAGAGGTCTCAGTTAATCCATAACCCGCCATTACCTCGCAATGAAACGCCTGTTCCATGCGGCCGACAAGTTCGGGCGACGCCGCCGCTCCGCCCAGGTGAATCTCCTGGAGCGATGAGTAGTCGTACTTCTCAAGCTCCGGGCAGGCGAGCAAAGCACCGGCCATAGTGGGAACCAGCGACATCGCGGTCGCGCGTTCCTCCTGAATCAGACGGCAGACGGTGGCGGGGTCGAACCGCCGCACCATCACCTGCTTCTGCCCCATCATCGTGCAGGTCTGCGGCCTGCCCCAGCCATTGGCATGGAACAGAGGGATGGTGTGGAGTTCCACGCAATTGTCGCTGCGGCTGAAAGTACCGGCAACAGCCATGGCGTGCAGATAGACCGTGCGATGCGACAGCATAACGCCCTTCGGCGTGCCGGTGCTTCCGCTGGTGTAGAACAACTCCGCAATATCGTCCTCGTTGTAGCTCAAAATGTCCACAGGCTCTGCCGAGCCCTGCGCAAGGAAGCCTTCGTATTCGCCGTTGAGACAGATCGTCCGCATCGCCGGGCATGCCTTCCGTAATGCCGCCAGCAGCGGCGCGAAGTCAGCCTCGTAAAAGAGCACCCGAGGCTCGGAATGGCGCAGGATTTCACTCAGCTCCGCCGGGGTCAGACGCACGTTGAGCGGCATCACGATCGCGTGCGCCTGCGGCGCCCCAAAGTAGCCCTCGAGAAGCTTGTGCGTGTTGAAACTCAGGTACGCGACACGATCGCCGGGCGCAATGGAATTTCGCGTCAGGGCCGAAGCCAGCTTACCGCAGCGGTCGCCAAACTCCGCGTAAGTGAACCGTTGGTGGCCGCAGATAATCGCCTCTTTACTACCGTATAGCTCGACTGCGCGGAGCAGACACCGGATTGGTGTCAACGGAATTTTCATGGGTCGAGACCGTACGCATTCTATATGATGACGGGGTGACATCTGCCGCAGCCGCGCCCGATCGCTCGATTCAACCGTGGCGCATACTCTGCGGCCTGGTCATATCCGGCTTTTTCCTCGCGTTGCCAGGCGGCCTGCTGCCGCTATGGGGTTACCACATCCACCCGGATTTCGGCACAGCCGCCAACTATTTCCTGATCCTGGGCGCCGGTCTGGGCTGCGGGGCCTGGCTTGCGCTTCGCCTTCGCGGCAGAATCGGCGAATCCGGATTGTTTATGAGCGGCTGCTTCGGCGGCGGAGCACTGACACTCCTGCTTCTTGCCTTCGCCGCGCCTCCGGCCGCGTTCTGGTTTCAGGGCCTCGCCCTCTTCTCTGCCGGCGCCTCGTCGGGAATCGTCAACACGGCCGTCTTCGAATCCATCAGTGAGGCCTACGAGGCGAAGCCCGCACGAATCACTCTCACGGGCGGCATTTTCTTCGGCATTGGAAGTATGCTTGCCGCCTGGCTCATGTCGATATGTCTTGACGCGTCGAATCCAACCCGGCTCCTGGCCGCGATGGCTTTGCTTCCCGCGGCCGCCGGTGTTGTGCTCAGCCGCCACAAATTTCCTGCGCCTCATCCTGCTCTGCCGCCCATTGCCAGCACCGTGCAGGATCTCCGCAGTCCGCTCGCGATCATGTTTGCGCTCCTGCTCTTCTTTCAGTTTGCGAGCGAATGGTCGATCGCGGGCTGGCTTCCCGTAATCCTGATCGACCGCCTGGGTCTCAGTCCTGAAGCTGCCGTGCTGCTTTTGCTGCTCTACTGGTTCGCGCTGACCGGCGGCAGGATCGTGGCCACGCGCCTGTTATCCGTCGTGCACCATGGCCGGATGGTTGCCATCAGCGCCTTTTGCGCGCTCTTTGGCTGCACCGCACTGCTCGCCGCCGGAACGCGTTTCGGAATCGTCACCGGCATCCTTTTCACCGGCGCCGGCTTCTCCGCGATCTATCCGCTGGCTGCCGAGAGAATCTCCGGACGCTTCTCTTATTACCATCCCGGGTACTTCAACGGCATCTTCACATTTGCCATGATGGGCGGCATCCTGGCTCCGTTTATGCTCGGCCACGCCGCCGCGGTTTACGGCCTGCAGGTGATTCCCCTGGCGGCATTGGTGGGCAGTTGCGCCGTTTTCGCTCTGATTTTATTGATCTGGCTGGGCCGTAAAGTTTCGGGTTCGTGATTTGTCCGGTTGCGCCGCCACATCGTCATACTTACAATGAGAGGTGAGAGGTGGCCGTTTCATGTTTCCGCAAAGCTTACAGACTGCTGGTCTTGGTGGCCTTTCCGGAACCGAACTCATGGTCGTGCTCGGAGTGGCTGTGCTGCTGTTCGGCGGCAAGAAACTCGGAGACGTCGGCAAAGGGTTGGGCGAAGGAATTAAGAACTTTAAAAGCGCGATAAAGATCGAGGAAGATCCGCCC
>JBDUBZ010000102.1:0-11006 GCA_040003745.1 Terriglobia bacterium | reverse complement strand
CCGTGGCTATTTCAGATATTTTCCGCTGCGCACTGGAAAAGTGACAGCTTGGAGGCTCTTGGCATCGCATCTTTGGTGGCTGGAATCCCCGACAAACGCTGTCACCAAATTCGGAAGCACGCTCCAAGTGGATGCCAGAGATATCTGCGGTCGGTTCATCTATTATTTCGGTATCTGGGAACCGAATCTTACAGCGTGGATTCGAAGTCGTTTGAAGCCCGGAGACTGCTTTGTAGACGTCGGCGCCAATGTTGGCTATTTCTCCCTGCTCGCATCGACGCTCGTCGGCGACAGGGGTAAGGTCGTTTCAGTGGAGGCGGTTCCAAGAACCTTTGAGATGCTCACGGCCAATCTGGAGGCCAATGGCGCGAGCAACACGCGGGCGGTAAATGTGGCTGCATGGGATAAGGAAGAAACGCTGTCCTTCTTTGTCTCACCGGATACTATCGGCGGGACCAGTACCGCAATGGCTGCGCAGGCTCAACGATGGAAACTTGAAAGCCGCTGTAGCGTCCGTGGCGCTCCGCTCGGTTCGATTCTGACTGCCGATGAAATTGCGGCAGCGCGGCTCATTAAGATTGACGTCGAAGGTGCTGAAAGCCATGTTATCGCAGGACTCGAGTTGATACACGCTACAGGTCGGGGTGATCTGGAGTTCATGGTTGAAATTTCGATGAGTGCGTTTGAGGAGATTACCGATAGTTTTCGCAAGCGAGGTTTGTTTCCGTACCGCATCCAAAACGATTATCGAGCCGCTGCCTACATTGGCGAGTCTTCGAGTCACCATCGCCGACCATACCGGTTGGAAGCTGCGCCACAAGATGTAACTGAGGTAGACGTGATTTTCTCGAGGGTGGACGCGGCTTGGCTCGTCTGAGTGGCAGCGTGCTGGAGACGTTCCGCTCGCAGCAATAAAGCGGTCGGAATACCAAGTCGATCACATGTTTTCCGTTCGCGCCGATCGTGCCGCCACACTCTATATTTTCGATGCCTTAGCTCGCTTTCAGCCGCGAAAAAAGAGAATCCCGATTTTGATGTACCATGGGATCAGAGAGGCCGATATTTCCCGACAGCATCCATATTTCCAGACGAGCACGACAGCCGGTATTTTTGAGGAGCAAGTTCGATTCCTGCACGGAAACGGCTACCGCTCGGTAAACGTTACAGACTTGAGGGAGACAGAACCGGCCGAGCGACTGGTCAGCTTCACCTTCGACGACGGTTATCGCGATTTCTATACGAACGCATTTCCCATATTGAACAAATACGGCTTTTCTGCCACAGTTTTCCTGCCGACGGCCTATATTGGAGAGAATCCCGGCCATTTCAATGGCTCCAGATGTTTAACCTGGAGCGAGGTTCGGGAGTTACACAAGGCTGGCATCGAGTTTGGCTCGCATACCGTGACGCATCCGCAACTCCGTTGCGTTAGTAATGAGCAGATGCGAGTGGAACTCGCCCGTTCGAGGGATGATATCCAGGAGAACCTGGGCGATAGCGTATACGCCTTCGCCTATCCGTACGCGTTTCCCGAGACAGATCCAACATTTGTTGATTGTGTTGGCAGAGCGCTTCGGGAAAACGGATACAAGACAGGGGTTACGACCGTCATCGGGCGGGCGACACCTTCACAGAATCCATTTTTCATGAGGCGGCTTCCAGTAAACTCGCACGATGACCTGCGGCTTTTCCGGTCCAAGGTGGAAGGCGGGTACGATTGGCTCCGAACGGTACAGTACCTGTCGAAGCTAAAGGCTGCACGGCGGAGCACCCACCGTCACCCGGGCGCAGTCAAATGACGGATTTTCGGCGTGGTATGGTTCAAGAGCATCGCGGCGTTAACCAGCTTCCGGCGGTTTGGAACCTGGCCGCTATGGAGGATTAAGTGCGGATTTTGAACCGGTCGTATCCGCTTATCGCTGTTATGGCGATCGCAAGCTGGGGGGCAAACGCCAGTGCGAACGACGTTTACCTATCGTGGATCGCGGTTGGATCAGCCAACGGGAGCAGTTGCGCTAACACCTACGCATACACGTATTTCAACGCGGCCGCTAACTGGACCTCCGGCACGCCTTCCGGAACCCAGATCGGGCCGGGGTCGACGGTGCATTTGTGCGGAACTTTTACCGGGTCTGCCGGACAGCAATTCTTCTCTGCGCAGGGCAGCGGGACCAGCGGCAATCCGATCACAATTTTTTTTGAGCCGAACGCCGTACTACAGGCACCTTATATAAGCGCCAGCAGCGCCATCCGCGTCAGCGGGCAGAGCTTTATCACGGTGGACGGGGGAACGAAAGGCCTCATTCAAAACACGCTCAACGGCACGCCGGGCGGCGCCTGTTCGGGCGGGGCATGTTCTTATCAGCAAACCAGCGTGGCGATTCAGGCTTTTCCGTGCTCCAGCTGTGAATTCAGGAACCTCACCATTCAGAACCTCTACGTTCATGCCATGTGCGAGGCAGGCTCGGGATGTGATACGGCGGTCGACCAAACGGCTGTCAATGCCATACAGTTCGGCGGATCGAATGTTCTGATCCACGATAACGTCATTCACGATGTAGGCTGGGCATTTCTTGAGCACGCCGCGAATGGAGACTCAGGCGACCGGATTTACAACAACACCATCTACAACATGGACCACGGCGCGGTCGTCGGGGCGGGTCCCGGTATAACGGTCCCGACCTTGTATATTTACAACAATCATTTCCGGGATATGGCCAACTGGGACACAGGAACGGTCGACGCATATCACCACGACGGAATACATGCTTTTTCAACGCTCAACTCGGGAAAGATTCAGAATCTCTACATTTACAACAATTTGTTCGACGGCAATCAGGGCAATTGCTGTGTTACAGCCTGGGTATTTTTGGAAGGAGGAGCCAATGCGGGCAGCACTCCCTGGACCGACTCAACTGGGACGGCGTACCTCTGGAACAATGTCGTGATCGGCTCTTACGATAGCGGGAATGGGCAAATATCGATCGGCTCCGGCAGCGGACATCAAATCCTGAATAACACAATTCTCGGAACCAATCTGGGATTGAACGGTTCCTGTCTTTTGTTCGATACGTCTTCAAGTAATGTAACGGTTGAGAACAATGCAATAGCGGGATGCAATCAATTACTTGCGAACGGCGGCCCGCCGCCGACTTCTTTCGCTCTTATCGATTACAACATCTATGGTGGAACCGTTCGGGGCGGGAATCCAGTCTTCAATTTTGCTTCTCACAACTCCAGCACTTTTGCCGGATGGCAGTCCGCCTGCGGTTGCGATTCGCACTCGGCCGCGTCGCTTGGGACAACTTTTGCCACGACAATCGAAGGCGTTCCGCAGTCGGGCTTTGTGGGAACGGGCGCGGGGGTAAACCTGTCGGCCTCCGCGACGGGAAACGTTGCCTCGCTTTTGAGCGACACGTCGGCTGGCGGTACCCGCAAGGCTATTGCGAGACCGCCGAACGGACCATGGGACGTCGGAGCTTACCGGAATTACAACGGGGCACCGCCAAATCCCCCTACCTTATTGACCACGACCGTCCAATAGGGCGGCCTCCGCCGGCGCGAGCCGGGGAAATGAAATGCCTTCCCAAAGATTCTTCACATTCGCTATTGCGACTTTCGGAACTGGCGAAACGTTAGAGAGTAACTTTATGGTTTCGCCGTGCCTGAAGGGTAAGCACGGTCACCAGATTCTGATCCAGAGGGATTATGTCTCAGCCGCCGGAGCTTACAACGATGCCATCGAGCGGGCTGATAATGACCTGATGATTTTCGTCCACCAGGATATGATTTTCCCGGACCTTTGGCTGTCGCAGTTAAATCGGGCTCTTGACCAGTTGGAAGCGAGCGACCCAAGATGGGGAGCCGTTGGGTGCTACGGCATGACGCAGGACGGCGTCGGCTGCGGATGCATCTATTCTCCGGGCCGGGGCGTCATAGGTAAACCCCTGGAGTTTGCGGCTCCCGTTCAAACTCTCGACGAAATTGTTTTGATCTTCAAACGGTCGTCCGGTCTTCGTTTCGATATCAACCTGCCTCATTTCCACCTGTACGGAACCGACATCTGCCTTAGAGCCTTAACGATGGGGATGCAGAGCTATGTAATTCCCGCGTTTTGCGTGCATAACGCACACCAATACATCGTGCTGCCGAAAGAGTATTACGAATGTTGCAGCCATATTAAACGGGTCTGGAGAGAAGCTCTGCCAATTTACACGACCTGCGTCAGCATAACAGGGTCGGGCATCGCTCTTTACGGAAGGAGACTGCGGGAGGCCTATCTCCGGCATATCCGCCATAAGGCATTCCTCGCCCCCCGCGCAAAGGATGTTTCCCAACTGCTGAAACAAGCGGCTGCCTCCATGCCGGGAATGTAATGGTTTCTTTGACAACTGACAAACCGGAGCTGGCTACCGCCCCCGCGTACGCGCAAATCAGAGATGCCGCGTCGTCGCTTCTGCTGGGCGACAGTCTGAAGGCCAGAGTCCTGCGCGGCGGAGCTTGGCTTGGGAGCGGCAGCGTTGCGGAGCAGGCGGCCAGATTCGGGAGAAACATGATTCTGACCCGACTCCTTGCTCCGGAAGCCTTTGGCACGATGGCAATCGTGCTGGCCACTACTTCGGTACTCCAGTCTTTCACGGACATTGGAGTCAGGGAAGGCCTTGTTCAAAACCCCAGAGGCGGCGAAGACCACTATGTCAACGCCGCATGGTGGCTTGGAATCGGCCGGGCTCTCTCGCTCGCGGCCGTGCTCTTTGCGGTTGCGCCACTCGTGGCCGTCTTCTATGCGAATGCGGGACTAACGGCCCTGCTGCGTTTTTCGACCCTGGGAGTAGTTTTGGCAGGCGCTTCCAGTCCCCGCGCGCACGTTGCCATGAAAGAGATGAAGTTTGGGAGGCTGACTGCTATCGGCACCTTTGGTGGGATTTTCGGCGTGGCGCTCACGCTCATCCTGAGTTTCACCATGCGGAATGTCTGGGCTCTCGTAATTGGATCCTGTGCCGAAAGCGCCGCACGCTGCCTTCTCTCTTTTGTGCTGTGTCCATGCCTCCCGTCGCCGGGCTGGGACAAGGAGGCTGCACGGGATCTGCTGCGCTTTTCCCGGGGGCTCTTCGGCCTGTCATTCCTTAATCTGATTTTTGCGCGTGCGGACATTTTTGTCTTAGCCAAGCTCTTTTCTCCCGCGGCGCTCGGCCTGTACACGATGGCCACGTATCTGGTGGTGACTCCGACGTCTTTCATTATGAATACGCTCGGTCAAACGCTGCTGCCAGCGTTCTCGCAAATCCAGGACCACCCGGAACGGACCAACCGGATTGTGATTCGTGTCACCTCATTGGTTGCGCTGCTCGGACTGCCGGCCCTCGCCTTCATTTTCCTTTGCGGGCGTTCCCTGCTGACCCTTACCTATGGACCCAAGTATTCGGCGGCCGCCGTGCCATTGATGATCGCCGGTTGCGTCGCGCTCTTCAATATAGCCAACGGATTGCTTACCGTGGTCTTCTATTCGCTAGGCCTTCCAAATCTGCATCGCCGTTCTGTGGTTATCGCAGCTGTCATTGTGGCTGTGCTCGTATATCCTCTTTCGAAGTGGACCGGTCCGGCGGGCGGACAGCTTGCCTGTCTTATCGCCATAGCGTGCGGGTTCCTTTTCCAGCTTGCGCGTACACGCCGGCTGACGGGACTCAATTTGTCGCAGTATGCCGCCACGCTTGTTCTTCCCGCCTTAATCTCGTTCAGCATGCTGGCGATCTGCCTCGCGATCAGTTCGTTCGCACGCCTTGTAAGCCCGATCTCGAATATGATTCTGGGGTTCACGGGGTGCGCGCTCGCGTACAGCTTCATTCTGCTTCGCTTCTATAACAGGAATCAAAAGATGGGGGTGGCGCCTTGAAGATGCCAGAGACCCCGCCAGCTAACTCGGAAGAATCTGTATTCTGCGCTGGTGGCCACGCTTACGAATCGAAGGATTCAAGTTACTTTGCCGGTGCCCGCCGCGACTACGTTTCGGAACTGCCTGCGAGCGCGAGCGCCAAAATACTGGAAGTCGGATGCGGTCGCGGCGGGACTGGCGCCCTCGCGCTGTCGGAAAAAAAGTGTGGGGCATACTATGGTGTGGAGTTGTGCCGCGACGCCGCAGAAGCGGCGGTGCAAAGGCTGACTGAAGTGGTGGTTGGCGATGTCGAGCAACTTGATCTGCCGTGGGAGCCGGAAACATTCGACGCCGTAATTCTTAGCGAGGTGCTTGAGCATCTTGCGGATCCGTGGGCAACGCTAAAAAAACTACGTGTGGTGCTGAAGTCCGGCGGCCGGGTGTTCGCAAGTTCACCCAACGTAGCCCATTACCGTGTCGTCGCCATGCTCCTGCGGGGGGACTGGGCTCTTACGGACTTCGGGTTGATGGACAGGACGCACCTCCGGTGGTTCACGCCAACAACTTACCGAAGGATGTTCGACTCGTGCGGCTATCGCGTCGATGCAGTGCGGGAACACCAACCTCTGTCAAGAAAGGCGCAAGCTGTAAGCGCGCTTACTTTTGGCCAGTTCAGACATCTCTTTATTCGGCAGATCGATCTCAGGGCACATTGCGGATGATTCCGACCGGCGCGGAGAGACCGCTTTCAGTCTGAACGGCAACAACCCATGCAAGCCCTGAAACCCCTTTTCCGAGTTACAGCGATCCCGACAGAGACCAAAGAAGCGGGCGCGCGTCCGCGACGCTGTCCGATTTGCGGAGCGAGCGGGGCCGAAGACTGGCTGCGATCACCGGACAGGTTCCACGGGCGCTCCGAGCTCTACCAACTCCTGCGCTGCCCGTCGTGTTCTCAGGTCTGGCTCGACAATGCACCGGTGCCGTCGGAAATGAGCCGGCACTACGGCGTGCATTACGACGGCGCGATCGCCAATAACGGCGCGGATCCAGTTCACTGGAACACCCGCCGCGGTGAGGTTTTGCGTCATAAGTCAGCCGGCGCGATCCTCGATCTCGGCTGTAGTTCAGGTGGATTTCTGGCTACGCTCCGGGGTCCCTCATGGACACTGTTTGGAATCGAAATATCGGCAAAGGTAGCCGGGCAAGCGTCGGCGAATTGCGGCGCGCAGGTCTTCGTGGGAGACATTCTTGCGGCTCCATTCCCTGCCGGCAGCTTTGACGTGATCACCTGTTTCCACGTTTTCGAGCACCTTTACCAACCTTCGGAAGTGCTGGCAAGGGTTGCGCAATGGCTGAAGCCTGGCGGTATCTTTTACACGATGATGCCGAACATAGACTCGGCCGGAGCCCGAATATTCAGGAATTATTGGTATGCTTTGGAACTGCCGCGGCACCTTTATCATTTTTCGCCGGCAACCCTCGGCAGCCTTGCCGCCCATGCGGGACTCAGAGAAGTATCTGTGACTACACACCGTGAACTATTTGCTGAGGCAAGTTTCCGTTATATCGTCGACGATGCTTTGGCAGGAATCGGGATTTCGACAACACCAATGGCGCGGGCGAAACCCGCCAGACTGCCTTGGAAGATACTTCGAAAAGCTTTGAGACTAACCGTGCTGCCTGTTCTCACAGGTCTGGCATCGCTCGCCGGAGACGGAGAGAGCATTCACGCGGTGTTTGTGAAACCCGTCCAGTAAGGCATGGACCGCCTTTCGATGAGCAACTCCAGCGATCCCGTTCGGGTCCTCTACAGCTTTCCTCACAAGCTTGGCGCGAGCCGCATCTGCTACACCGCCTGGCAGCAGGTGAATGGCTTGGCGGCGGCGGGAGCGGAGATTCTTGCCATGCCCGGTGCTCTGAGCAAGCCCGTAGCGGAAGAGGTTCGGGTTCAGCCCACGCTCGCGCGCGGAGCGCTCCGACTCCCTTATAAAGTGCTTGGCAGCGCGCGCACTCTTGCTCTGCACGACGCCATCGTGGCCCGGCGCCTTCGCACACTGGCTAGCCGGGTGGATATTGTTCACACCTGGCCGATGGGAGCCTTGCGGACGCTGAAAGTTGCGAGACAACTGGGAGTTCCAACGGTCCTTGAAAGGCCGAATGCCAACACGCGTTTTGCATACGAGGCTGTGGACCGGGAATGTCAGCGCCTGGGCGTTGCATTGCCGCCTGGCCATGAACATGCCTACAACGCGGACATTCTCCGCATCGAGGAAGAGGAATACCAACTCGCGGACGGTCTGTTGTGCCCGTCCGATTTTGTGGTGAAGACGTTTCTCGATCATGGATTCGAAGCACGTCAACTGGTCCGGCACTCCTACGGCTTTGACGAGAAGACGTATTATCCCGACCTGTGCCCCCGGCCGGCGAATCAGGGATTGGCGACGCTCTTTGTGGGGGTTTGCGCAGTAAGAAAGGGCGTCCATTTCGCTTTGGAAGCATGGCTGTCGTCGCCCGCCTGCGAGAATGGAACGTTCCAGATCGCGGGCGAGTTCCTGCCGGCGTATCTCGAGAAACTCCGTCCGATGCTGTCGCACCCCAGCGTCAAAGTGCTGGGCCACCGAAACGACGTGCCTGAGCTTATGCGCGCCAGCGATGTTCTGATACTCCCGAGCATTGAGGAGGGTTTTGGGTTGGTAATAGCGGACGCGATTGGCAGTGGGTGTGTCCCGCTGGCGTCGGATGCATGTACGGAAATATGCAGACACATGGAAACCGGTTTGGTGCATCCAGTGGGTGACGTCAAAACGCTGGCCGGGCACATTTCCATGCTTCACTGCGACCGCGGGCTGCTGCAGCGTCTGCGCGCTTCGGGGTTGAGCGGCGCAGGGCTCCTGACGTGGACCGCCGCGGGAGTGACTTTGCTGCGGGCGTACCGGCAGGTGATCGCGGCGCGAAATGAACGACGTCCGGTTCCTCCCGCGGCCGAAGAGTTCGGGCAGATCGGAGTGCGCTTTGGCTGAACAGCCGGATCTTGGGTTTAATCAGCGCGATTTAGGGCATGGCGCGGCAGAGACTATACTTCACCCGGCAGTCGCCCTGGCGTTGCTGGTCACCATTGTGTTCCTGCTTTGGCGCCCAAGAATACAGATAATTGTGCCCATGATGATGACTCTGTTTCTGGTCCCGCGGGGCCAAGAAATTTATGTTGCCGGGCAGCACTTCTACGTTCTGCGCATTGTAATTCTGATGGGTTTGGTTCGGCTCGCTCAGGAGAAGTTCCGAATTGCGGGCGGATTGAACGGTATCGATAAGGCATTTCTGCTGTGGGCATCGTATCGCGGCATGGCAGGTATGCTGACCCGGCCCGGCGATACGATAGCCGCGCAGATCGCGACCAGCGTGCAGGTTTTCGGTGGATACTTTCTGCTGCGTTACCTGATTCGGGACGAGGAAGACATCGCTAGATCAGCCCGCGTGCTGGCGGTCACCACCGCGGTTCTGGGCGCCTGCATGCTGATTGAATACACGCGGATGATCAATGTCTTCGGTTATCTCGGCGGAGCGCCATGGTTTCCAGAGGTGCGCAACGGTCAGATCCGGGCGCAGGCAACGTTCGGACATTCGATTCTGGCCGGCTGCTTCGGGGCCACTCTGATACCTCTGTTTTTTTGGTTGTGGAAGAACGGTAAGGACAAAGCGTTAGCGATAGTCGGAATGACGGGGTCGACGGTCATGATGTTTACGGCGAGCTCAAGCACGCCCGTTCTGGCCTGGGTCGCCGGAGTGGGCGCGCTTTTACTCTGGCCAATCCGCGGTTCCATGCGCACGGTCCGCTGGGGACTTGTTTTGACGCTGGTGACTCTTGCGCTGGTGATGAAAGCGCCCGTGTGGTTCATTATCGCGCACGTGAACGTAACTGGTTCCTCGGGCGGATATGACCGCGCGGAGTTGATTGACGTTTGTGTCCGCCACATCAAAGACTGGTGGTTGATTGGGTCCAACAATTACGGGAACTGGGGATGGGACATGTGGGATCTCTCCGATCAGTTCGTGGCTGAAGCGGAAGTGGGGGGACTGGCGAGCCTCGTATTCTTCATCGCGATGATTTCGCGCGGCTTCGGAAGGCTGGGCACGATGCGAAGGCAGGTGGACGGCAAAAGGCAATGGCTGCTGTGGAGCCTTGGCGCGGTTATGCTTTCGCATATTTTCGCCTACTTCGGAGTAAGTTACTGGGATCAGACCCAAATGTGGTGGTTCGCATTTCTGGCGATGATTTCGGCTGCCACGATCGCACTCGACAATTCGTCCCCGGCTATCGAGATTTCCAGCGCGCAAGCAGGCGTCGTTCCGGAACCCGCGCCTGCTGAATGGTTCTGGGCTCCCGGGCTGCCTACGTCTAAAGAGTGAGCATCTTGAACACCGCGGCGGACGTATCGATAGTGTTCGTGAACTGGAATTCGGCGCCATACCTAATTTCCGCCATTACCAGCATCTACAAACACACACAGAATCTGGACTTTGAAATCATCGTCGTCGATAACGCGTCTCCTTCTCAGGACGCCGATCTGGTTAAGGAAACATTCCCGGAGATCCAGTTGATCCGGTCGGCCGCCAACCTCGGTTTCGGACGCGCCAATAATCTTGGATTCCGGACGGCAACAGGACAGTACATCCTCTTTTTGAATCCAGATACCAGACTAATCAGTCCGGCCATTAATGTGATGCTGGAGGAATTAAAATCGGTCGCGCGCGCCGGGGCCATCGGATGTAAGTTGCTGAATAGCGACCTCTCTGTTCAGACAAGCTGCATTCAAACGTTTCCGACAATTCTAAACCAGGTACTCGACGCGGATTCTCTCAGGAACCGATGGCCGAAATCCAGACTGTGGGGAACGGCGCCGCTCTACTTCGACACTGAAGATGCAGCGGAAGTTGAAGTGATCTCAGGTGCGTGCCTGATGGTCAAGCGCCATGTATTCGAAGAAATAAGTCAGTTCACCGAACGCTATTTTATGTATGCCGAAGATCTTGATCTGTGCCGCAAAATAGTTCGTGCCGGTTATAAGAATTTGTACACCGGTCAGGCCAAGGTTATTCATTATGGCGGCGGAAGCAGTATCCCGGAATCGGCCAC
>JBDUBZ010000401.1:0-3266 GCA_040003745.1 Terriglobia bacterium | reverse complement strand
TGACGGACGAAAACACCCCGATGGCGAACCAGCGCAGGCGAGTCATGCCCCTTACCTCCAGCGGCATTGGAAAAGCTCGAATGCCCGATTGCTGGTAATGCCGGTTATCCCCTCGCGCTTCGTGAGAAACATGCACCCCCCGGCGCGGTCGAATGTTATTGCCAGTTGCTATGGTAGCCCGGATTCCCACCGGCCGCTTCCAAAATGAAACGCCAGGCAGGAATCCCCCGCCCGGATTGAAATGAGAGCTTCCTCAGCCTAAAGGAATAGTTCCTTTCCGTCGATCTCTATACTGTGACAGTTTCCATAGCCACCATTTGCGACCCTTCCGCCGGGGATCTCGCCGAGGCGATCCGGCAGGCAAAGACCTATGCGCTGGCGGGTGCCGGGTTCGATGTCTATCTCTCGCGGTTCCTGCAGGGGCAGTGCCATCCCAGCCGGGTTCAGCTTCCGGTCATTTTCCGGGGCCTCGAGGTTCTCGAAGCCATCACCGAACAAAGCAAATTGCTGACCCTTCTCAGGCCGTTCCTGCGGTCGAGCGACCCCCAGATCGCATCCAAATGCGTGGTCGTGCTGGGCCGCCGATGCCAGAGCCTCGGCTGGGTTAAGAGTGTTATGGCCGAAGTCGACGACCGAATCCGCGCCAACCTCGTCGAGTCCCTTTGGCGCCGGCCCGAGCCGGAGGTTGAACTCATTATGCGCAGCGCGCTCAGAGACTCCAATCCGCGCGTCGCCGCCAATGCCACCTATGGCCTCTATCTGCTCGGATCCACGGAATACTCCGCCGCGCTTGACGAACTGACCACGAGCGAGGAACCGGGCAGACGCCGTTGCGCTATCTGGGTGATCCGGTCGATCGGCGCCTCAGAGGCCGCCGCTAGAATTAAGACGCTGATCCGCGATCCGGATCCCGCGGTCCGCCACGCCGCCTTTCAGGCGATGGTCTATATTCGCGAGCACCCCGCCAAACCTCAGCCTGCCGCAGGCGTCGCAGCCGCCGCAGCCGCCGCCTGAATCCACCGTCTGAATCCACCGCCAGGACGGAAAGAAAGGCTTCGCTTACACTGGATAGAAACTGCTTACAGTCGTCTCCAGCCTTTAGACAATGCCCTTTAATATTCTTCCCGTCCGGGAATTCGTCGTCCGTCCGACCGTTCCCGCTCAGCTTTCGCGTATGCCGGAACTCGCCTATAACATTTTGTGGGCCTGGGAGCCGGTCATTCGCTCGCTCTTCCGCCGGCTGGATCCTTTGCTATGGAAAGAATCGGGCTACAACCCCGTCGTCATGCTTGGCCGGGTCTCGCAGACTACCCTCGAAAAGGCCGCTCTCGATCCCCGCTACCTGACGCAGTATTCTCTGGCCTGCCAGCGCTTCGATAAGCAGATGGAAAGGTCAGCGCCCGAGCCCGACGGCAGATTGATCGCCTACTTCTCGGCCGAATACGGGCTCACCGAAGGCATGCCCGTTTATTCCGGCGGTCTTGGGGTTCTTTCGGGCGACCACATGAAGTCGTCGAGCGACATCGATCTGCCTCTGATCGGCGTGGCGCTGCTCTATCAGCTTGGCTACTTCCGGCAGTATCTCAACGCCGATGGGTGGCAGCAGGAGCGCTACCTCGAAAACGACTTCTATTCTCTCCCCATTCAACCGGCGGTCGATTCCGAGGGCCGGCACCAAACAGTGGAAGTTCAGCTTCCCAGCGGACCGGTTCTCATCCGCATCTGGACGATGGACGTCGGCCGGATTAAGATGTTGTTCCTCGATACCAATTCACCGGATAACGCGCGCCCCGAGGACCGCGGCATAACCAGCCAACTCTACGGCGGCGACAACGACACCCGCATCCGCCAGGAAATCGTGCTCGGTATCGGCGGGATGCGCGCTCTGGAAAAGCTTGGTTACAAGCCCACCGTATTTCACATGAACGAGGGCCACTCCGCGTTCCTGGGCATCGAGCGCATCCGCCTTTTTATCGAGCGCCAGGGTTTGACGTTCGAGGAAGCGCTCGAGGCCACACGCGTTAATAACGTTTTCACCACACACACGCCGGTGCCTGCCGGCATCGATCTCTTCGATCCTGGTCTGGTCTACCACTATTTCAACGGCTACTGCCATGACGCGAATATCGATTTCGAACATTTCATGGCTCTGGGACGCCGCAATGCGGGGGACGGCGGCGAGCCGCTTTCCATGGCCATCCTCGCCCTGAACACCTCGGCCTACCGCAACGCCGTCAGCCGCCTGCATCGCGAGATCTCGCAGGAGATGTGGCATAACCTCTGGCCCACGCTGCCCGTCTGGGAGACGCCGATCACCTCCGTCACCAACGGCGTGCATATGCCCAGCTGGCTGAACGGCGACCTCGCCGATCTCTACGATCAGCATCTTGAGCCCGACTGGCGCGACCGCTGGAACGATCTCAAAATGTGGGAACTCATCCGCGATATCCCGAATGAGGAACTGCTCGAAGTTCACCGCCGTCGTAAGCGCCGCCTCATCGCCTTCGTCCGCGATCGCCAGAGCGCTTCCGCCTCGCGCCGCAAGGCCTCGGCAGCGGAAATGCGCCATGCGGCGGAGGTACTCGATCCTCACGCCCTCACCATCGGCTTTGCGCGCCGTTTCGCCACTTATAAGCGCGCTACGCTACTGTTCCGCGATGTGGACCGCCTCAAGAAAATCATCTGTAACCGGGACCGGCCGGTGCAGATAGTCATCGCTGGTAAAGCGCATCCCAAAGATCAGCCGGGCAAAGCCTTCATCCGCGAAATCGTGCAGCTCTCGCGCGATCCGGACCTTTGGAAACACATCGTCTTTGTCGAAGACTACGACATGAAAGTGGCGAGAGAACTGGTCCAGGGAGTCGATCTCTGGTTGAATAATCCGCGCCGCGGAGAAGAAGCCTGCGGCACGAGCGGAATGAAGGCGGCGATGAACGGCGTCCTGAACCTGTCGGTGCTCGATGGCTGGTTCGATGAAGCCTATGAAATGTCCGGCGGCTGGGCTATTGGAGACCGCGAGAATTACTCCGAAGATCAGGACGCCATTCACGCCAGCAACATCCACTATCTGCTTGAGAGTGAGATTGTGCCCCTGTTTTATGCACAATCGGAAGGCGGGCCCTCTTCGGAATGGATTCGCCGCATGAAAGATTGCATGGTGAATCTGACTCCGCGCTTCGATGCGCGCCGTCAGGTGCATGAGTACGCCGAGCTCCTCTATAACCCGGCGCATCGCAAATGGGGCGCAATGGAAGCGGGCGGATTTG
>JBDUBZ010000400.1:0-3267 GCA_040003745.1 Terriglobia bacterium | reverse complement strand
GGACGGCGCTCCCACGAAGATCGACAGCAGCGGAACTCCAGCTGCCGCGGCCACATGCTGGCCCCCCGAATCGTAGCCGGCGTAGAGATCGCTTTGGGCGATGATCGATGCGAAGCCCGCAAACGAGCCTTCCCAGAAGCGCACGTTTTCAACTCCTACCGCTGCCGCAGTGACGCGGCTGGCTTCTTCGCCGCCTGCTCCCCGATCGAGCCACAGCGTTTTGTACTTGTCCGCCAGGTCGCGCAGCAGGTCGGCTTCGAACTTGCCGGGGACGCGCTTGGTTTCGTTATCGCCCACACCGAAGTTGATGGCCGCCCATGGACGCTCGCCTTCCGCAGGAACCTTCCGCGGGGCCATGAAAGCCGTGCCGCGCACTCCGAAATTCGCCTCGAGCCAATCCCCCGTGAGATCGGATAGATTCGCGAGCGTTGTGCCGCCTATAACTCGGCTCGGGAAATGAAAGTAATGCTCCGGCTCACAAGCGGGGATCAACCCCAGCTGCGTCATGCGCGAATCGGGATCGATCACGATTCGGTCCGGCGCTTCGAGCCGCTTACGCAAGTCCTGTCCGAAGGCCACCCGCTCGCTGACAGGTCCCGACCTTGGGTACTCCGCCAGCTTGTGCTTAAGGCGCGTATCGGCGGCGAACAATTCGGCCGATTTCCGGTTCCCGACGAAGACGATCCGCGCTTCCGGAAAGCGCCGCTTCATCGCGTCCAGAATCATACTGGTGATCTTGATATCCGCGCCCAGCGTCACCCGCGAGAGCACGAATACGGTATTAACAACTGCGGGAATCACCGGCTGCAACCGTGGCGCCGGCGGAATCCAGTGTTGCATCAGATGTTCATAGATGGCCACTTGCGCGGGGTCGAAGGAATCCGCCAGCGGCTCCACAATACCCCGGAAAAACTCGGCGGCGTTTTCTTCGCCGAGCGCGTAGAGGTTCTTACCGGAAGTACTTTCCGACAATGGGCTCCAGCTTCCTCAAAGTCGCGGGCGGCACGATCGTCTTATCCGTGATCAGGGCATGCTGCAGCGCCGACCCGCACTTGCAGGTTCGCGTTTCGGGCATGACCTTGACCGCCTCGGCCACAACGGCGCAGGCATTGGAGGCGTTCTGCATCAGCACCCGGATGATGTCTGTCACCTCGACCGCCTCATGGCCGGGGCGCCAGCAATCGTAGTCGGTAACCATCGCCACGGTGACGTAGCAGATTTCGGCCTCGCGGGCCAGCTTGGCTTCCTGCAGATTGGTCATCCCGATGACGTCCATATTCCAGGAGCGGTAGATGTTCGATTCGGCCTTCGTCGAAAACGCCGGTCCCTCCATGCAGAGGTACGTGCCGCCGCGTTTCACCGTGACACCCGCCGCCTGGCAGGCCTGCCCCACGGTTTCCGATAACTGCGGGCAGACGGGGTCCGCAAAGCTCACGTGCGCGACCAGGCCCTCGCCGAAGAAGGTCGAGATACGTCCGCGCGTGCGGTCGAAGAACTGATCGGGGATGACGAAATCGAGAGGCTTGTGTTCCTCTTTGAGCGAGCCGACGGCGCTGAGCGAAACGATGCGCTCCACGCCGAGCGTTTTCATGCCGTAGATGTTCGCTCGGAAGTTCAGTTCCGAGGGCGACAGGCGGTGGCCGCGGCCATGACGGGCCAGAAACACAACTTCCTTTCCGGCCAGCTCTCCGGCGATGTAGTTATCGCTTGGAGGGCCGAAAGGCGTCTCGATGTTGACTTCGCGTTCCGCTGAAAATCCGGGCATGGAGTAGAGACCGCTACCCCCGATGATGCCGATTGCAGGCAATAAATCGCTCCTTAGGCTTGAATAAGCTCCCATAGTACGCCACCGGCGCTTTCCGGATGCACGAAGACGTAGAGGTGTCCGCCCGCTCCCCGCTGGGGCGGTCCGAGCAGGCGGACGCCGGCGTTTTCGAGGCGGCGGACCAGGGCGTCGAGGTCGGGAACGCGCATGGCGACGTGGTGAATTCCGGGGCCGCGTTTGGCGAGAAACCGCGCGACGGAGGAATCCGCATTCAAGGGTTCGATCAGCTCGATGCGTGACGATCCGGCGGCCAGCATGGCGGTACGGACGTTTTCGTGTTCAATGGTTTCGCGCGCCAGAAGTTCGATACCGAGCTGCGATTGGTAGAACGGCAGGGCTTCATCAATGGAACGGACGGCGATGGCGAGGTGATCCACTTCCCAGTGGTGGTGTGCGCCGGGGTGAGATTTTCGGGCGAGCGACTGCAGTTTCGCGCTGAGTTCGGGGATGCCGGCGCCCTCTGTCGCGACGGTTTGGAAGATCGGAATGTCGACCGCTCCGAGCGACAGCATGGCTTCAATCTCGGATTGGGTTCGTTTTGCACCGGGCTGATCGGCCTTGTTGATGACGAAGATGTCGGCGATTTCCATGATGCCGGCTTTGATCGCCTGGACATCGTCTCCCATGCCGGGGGTGAGGACGACGAGTGTGGCGTCGGCGTGGGACGCGATGCGGATTTCGTCCTGACCGACACCGACGGTTTCGAGGAAGACGAAATCGAAGCCTGCGCCGCGGAACAGACGCGCGAGAGCCGCGCTGGTGTGGGCGATTCCTCCCGTCGCGCCCCGCGTGGCCATGGAGCGGATGAAAACTCCGTCATCGGCATGATGGCGCTGCATGCGGATGCGGTCGCCGAGGATCGCGCCGCCGGTCGCCCGGCTGGTGGGATCGACGGCGATGATCGCGACGGTCCGGCCGGCGGCGCGAAGTTCGGTTGTCAGGGCGTCGACGAGCGAGCTTTTTCCCGCGCCAGGCGGACCGGTGATGCCTACGACGAGTCCCAGGCCTTCGGGCAGATCTTTGGGGCAGGGGCCGCCGTTCTCGACGATGGTGGCCTGGCGGGCGAGTTCCCGGATGGTCATCTTAAACAAAGCTACAATTAACGTCTCATGCTTTCAGGCGAGAGTGATCGGCTTCTTGCGTGGGCCCGGAAGCGGCAACCGGAGATCGTTGCGTTCATCCGGGAGCTGGTGGAGTGCGAATCCCCCAGCGATTCGCCGGCGGACCTGCGGCGGTTCAATGAGCTGCTGGCCGACTCACTCCAGGGTGAGGCGGTGGTTTCGAAAAAGCAAACCCATTTGCTATGCCGGTACCGATTTTCGAAAAATGCAAAACGAACCCAAATTCTGGCTCTGGGCCATTCCGACACCGTCTGGCCTCTGGGAACGCTGCAAACAATGCCTTTCCGGCGGGCGAAAGGGCGGCTTTGGGGGCCTGGCGTT
>JBDUBZ010000399.1:0-3286 GCA_040003745.1 Terriglobia bacterium | reverse complement strand
CGTTGAGAACTTTCTCTTCGAGTATGTCCTTCAGGCGCTTCAGGTCGAGGATCATGCCAGTTACAGGATCCGGCTCGCCCTCAATCGCCACTTCGATCTCGTAATTATGGCCATGGCCCAGCGGATTCGCAGCGGCTCCGTAGATCCGCAGGTTCTCCTCGTCCGTGAGCTGCAGGGACCGGCAGATATGCGAAGCGGAGAACTCGACCTTTTTGGAAATGATCATTCGTCGAAAGCAGGTGGAAGAAAACGGGCGTATGCCCCGTCCGTTAGAATTATAGGAAACCCCACATGAAATCGGACCGAATCACCCACGTAGTGCTTGTTCTCATGATGGGCGCGTTTTGTCTGGCCCTCTATAACTCGCTGCATGAAACCATCGTCAAAGTGGGCGACACCGCCCCCGCATTCAGTATCGCGACCGATAACGGAAAGCAGGTTACGGTCTCGGATTTCGGAGGCAAACTGCTCCTGCTGAATTTCTGGGCCACGTGGTGCCCCCCGTGCATCGAAGAGATTCCGGGGCTGAATGAAATGGCCCGGCAGCTGGGCCCGAAGGGTCTGGTCATTCTGGGAGTGAGCGTCGATAAAGACGAAAACGCCTACAAGCAATTTCTGGCGAAAAACCCGCTGGCCTACCTCACGGCGCGCGACCCGGCGGAAAAAATTAATTTGAGCTACGGCACCATTCAGTATCCGGAGAGCTACCTGATCGACCGCAACGGCCGGGTGATCGAGAAATATATTTCCTCGCAGGCGTGGGCGGCGCCCCAGATGATCAACCATGTCCAGTCCCTGCTTTGAAAAACTGAAAGCGGTCGTGGGGCCGAAGGCCTTCCTCGACCGGCCCGAAGATCTGCTGCTCTATGAATACGACGGCAGCGTCGACAAGGCGCGGCCGGAGATGGTTGTCTTTCCCCGCACCACCGCCGAAGTGTCTTCAATCGTCAACATCACCGCGGAATACGGTGTTCCCATCGTCGGTCGCGGCGCCGGTACAGGGCTCAGCGGCGGCGCTATTCCCCGGTCGGGCGGCGTGATTGTCGGCTTTTCGCGGATGAACAAAATCCTCGAAATCGATCTCGTGAATGAGCGCATGGTGGTGCAGCCGGGCGTAGTCAATCTCGACATGTCGCTGGCCGTGCAGTCGCTCGGTTTCTTCTACGCGCCCGACCCTTCAAGCCAGCGCGCCTGTACCATCGGAGGCAATGTTTCCGAGAACGCGGGCGGTCCGCACACGCTTGCCTACGGGGTCACGACCAATCATGTTCTCGGTCTTGAATTTGTGCTGCCCGATGGCACGGTACACAGCACCGGCGGCAAGGAACTCGATTCCCCGGGCTACGATCTGACCGGCCTTCTGACCGGTTCGGAAGGCACCATGGTGCTGGTGACGGCGGTGACCGTGCGCCTCATGCGGCATCCCGAAAAGGTCAAAACCATTCTGGCGATTTACAACTCCGCATCGGATGCTGCCGATACCGTGGCGGAGATCACGGCAAAATCCATCACCCCCGTCGCAGTCGAAATGCTCGATGGGGACATGCTTCGCATGGTTGAGGAAGCAACGCAGGCCGGATATCCTCTGGATGCCGCGGCCGTCCTGCTGATCGAGCTCGAAGGTCTGGTGGAGGCCGTCGAAGAGCAGACCGAACAAATTCGAGCGGCGTGTGAGCACTGCGGCGCGCGTGAATTCCGCGTCGCAAAAACGGCGGCGGAACGCGATTTGCTGTGGAAAGGCCGTAAGAATGCCTTCGGCGCGGTGGGCCGCGTCAGCCCGTCTTATTACGTGCAGGATGGCGTGGTTCCGCGCACTCAGGTAGCGCCGACGCTTCGTTTCATCGCCGAAGTTTCCAAGAAGCACGGCCTCGGCATCAGCAACATCTTCCATGCGGGCGATGGCAACATGCACCCGATTATTCTCTTCAACGCGCGCGTGCCGGGCGAACTCGAGCGCGCCCGGGCGGCTGGCGAAGAAATTCTGAATTACTGCATTTCAGTAGGCGGATCGATCACGGGCGAACACGGCGTCGGCATGGAGAAGAACGAACTGATGGACAAGCTCTTCCCCGAAGCCACGCTCGAATATATCCAGAAGTTCAAAACGCTCTTCGATCCGGCCCAGCGCCTGAATCCCGGCAAAGTGCTTCCCACCGGGCGCGGATGCCTGGAAATCCGCCAGCAGCCGCTCACCCATCGCACAGCGGTATAACAACGGGCCTCGCGGTACTCCCGAATCGGTTACGTCGGCGTTATCGCTTCGAAACCGCGACGCCGTCCTGAGCGATTGTCAGGGCGCGAACATGCTCTTCGAGTTCCGCCATACGCTGCTTCAGGTCTTCGATCTCCTGGCCTTCCGGATCGGGAAGCATACCGTGATCGAGCACGCCCTCGGGCGCGCGGAAACGCACCACCCTGCCCGGGATACCCACCACCGTCGAATGGTCCGGCACAGAATGCACCACCACCGAGCCCGCGCCGATCTTGACGTGATTACCGATGTGGATGCTCCCCAGCACCTTGGAACCAGTCCCGAACACCACGTTGTTGCCAATGGTAGGGTGCCGCTTGCCCTTCTCGTTACCCGTACCGCCCAGCGTTACGCCCTGATAGAGCAGCACATCGTCGCCGATCACCGTGGTTTCGCCAATCACCACCCCCATGCCGTGGTCGATGAAAAAACGGCGGCCAATAGTCGCGCCGGGGTGAATCTCAATCCCCGTAAGCATCCTCGAAATCTGTGAAATCACGCGGGGAATCAGCGGGAGTTGCTTCTTGTAAAGGCTATGGGCCAGGCGGTGCAGCAGGATCGCGTGAAAACCAGGGTAGCAGAGAACGATTTCCAGCACGCTCTTCGCAGCCGGATCCTCATTGAAAATCGTCTGAATCTGTTCCCGGATAACGCCGAGCATGAACTACAGATGAACCTCAGTGCCCGGAAGCTTCGGACGGTTTCTCAATAACCGGCGGGCGCGCTCCGGGCGGGATGGGCGCCAGCATGTCTTCCTTGCGGTAAATCAGTGTCGAAGTGTTGTAGCTCGCGACCTCAAAACCATGCCCGTGCGTAATGGCGTCGGTGGGGCAGGCTTCTACGCAGTAACCACAGAAAATACAGCGGTTATAGTCGATGTTATAGACCTTCGCGTAGCGTTCGCCTCCGCTCACGCGCACGGTATCGGTATTCTCCGTAGCTTCGATATAGATGCAGTTCGATGGACAGGCCGCCGCGCAGAGGAAGCACGCCACGCACTTTTCGAGGCCGTTCTCATCGCGCTGCAGCACGTGA
>JBDUBZ010000101.1:0-11085 GCA_040003745.1 Terriglobia bacterium | reverse complement strand
CGTGGGAGGATTCCGAGGGCGACACTCTGATCGTTCTGGCCAACGAGCAACAGTCGGACGACATCATCGGACTGAACTCTTACTGGCGCGCAGTGTATGCGGTCAGAGCGTGGCGTGGGGGGCATTTCCGCGCGGTGGTGGTGAGCGGCGGCTCTCCCCCTGGCGTGCATAAATCGATGGCGGCGGTGATCGGTGATTTCCTGGCCGCGAACGGCATTCCGCGCGAGAAAATTTTTCTCGAAGAGAAATCGCTATCCACGCGCGAGAACGCGCAATACACCAAAGAAATGATCGGGAACTGGCCGGGCCGGAATGTTCTCCTGACGAGCGACTATCACACCTTTCGGGCGCTGCGCGTGTTTCGCGCCGCGGGCCTCGAGGTCGCGCCGCGGCCCTTTCCCGATGTGATCAAGCAGGCGAACAGCATTGTGAACCGCGGTCCGTGCTTTTGGGGTCTCCTGGTGGAGACGGCGAAGATCGCCTATTACAGGGCGCGGGGCTGGATCACGCTGTAAAAAATAACCCCTGTGATATCCTGGTCAATCTCGAAAATAAGGACAGAAACATGGCAGCTCCGGATGTAATCTGGCAGAACGGACGCTTCGGTAAAACTACACGCCGCGACAACTGGTGGGTGTTGCCGCTGCTGGTATTTCTCGGATTTGGCGTGTTCCTGATCTATGCGAACTGGGCGGCATTTCAGGGGAACAACTATACGTCGGGGCCCTATATTTCGCCTTTCTATTCACCCGAGCTCTGGGGCGATTCGCCGCATGCTCTTTTTGGCCCCAAACCTTCCTGGTTCCCCGCCTTTATTCCTTACTCGCCGGCCTTGCTGATTCTTTGGATTCCGGGCCTTTTCCGCTTTACCTGTTACTACTACCGGGGGGCTTACTATAAGGCCTTCTGGGCGGATCCGCCGGCGTGTTCAGTGGGTGAGCCGAGAAAGTCTTACTGGGGCGAGAGAACGTTTCCGCTGATCCTGCAGAACTCTCATCGCTACTTTCTGCGCCTCTCGATTCTGGTGTGGGCTTTTCTGGTTTACGACGCTGTCATGGGTTTCGATTTCGACGGGCACTTCGGCATCGGCCTCGGCAGCATTGTGCTTACCATTAACGTGGTGCTGCTCGCCGGATATCTGTTCGGATGCCATGCGCTGCGGCACACGGTTGGCGGGCGGCTCGATCAGATCTCGAATCATCCGGTGCGGCATAAGTTATACGATTGCGTCAGCTGCCTGAATGGCAGCCACAAATTATGGGCGTGGGCGAGCCTGTTTTCGGTGGGTTTTTCCGATATATATGTCAGGCTGTGCGCCATGGGTATCTGGCACGACTGGAGAATTCTATAAATGGCCGAGTACCAGACTTACCCCTATGATGTGTTGATCATCGGGGCTGGAGGCGCGGGGTTGCGCGCGGCCATTGAAGCTTCCTCAACCGGGCTCAAAGTAGGCGTCGTTTGCAAGTCGCTTCTGGGCAAGGCTCACACCGTTATGGCGGAAGGTGGGGTGGCGGCGGCCCTTGCCAATGTTGACGACCGGGACAACTGGCGCGTCCATTTTTCAGATACCATGCGCGGCGGACAGTATCTGAATAACTCCCGTATGGCGGAATTGCACGCCAAAGAAGCGCCCGCGCGCGTTCGCGAGCTTGAGGCCTGGGGCGCGCTGTTCGACCGCACCAAAGACGGCCGTATTTTGCAGCGCAACTTCGGGGGCCATCGCTATCCGCGGCTTGCGCACGTGGGGGATCGCACCGGCCTCGAGATGATCCGCACGCTGCAGGATCACGGCATCCACACGGGCATGCAGGTCCACATGGAATGCACGGTGCTCAGCCTGCTGGTCGATGGAGGCCGGATCGCCGGAGCGTTTGGTTATGACCGCGAGAAGGGTCATTTCATGCACTGGCCGGCGCGGGCGGTGGTTCTTGCGACGGGCGGCATCGGGCGGGCCTTCAAGATCACCAGCAACAGCTGGGAATATACGGGCGATGGGCACGCGCTGGCTTACGAGGCGGGCGCGGAGCTGATGGACATGGAATTTGTTCAGTTCCATCCCACCGGCATGGTGTGGCCGATCAGCGTGCGCGGAATTCTGGTGACCGAAGGGGTGCGTGGCGAAGGCGGCGTGCTGCGCAACAACCAGGGCAAGCGCTTCATGTTCGACGATATCCCCGGGCCTTACAAAGACCAGACGGCGGACAACGAAGCCGAAGGCTGGCGTTACACGCAGGGCGACAAGAACGCCCGGCGGCCGCCTGAACTGCTGACGCGCGACCACGTGGCCCGCTGCATCAATCGAGAGGTGAAGGCGGGGCGGGGAAGTCCCCATGGCGGCGTGTTTCTCGACATCGCGTGGATCAAGGAACATATCCCGAATGCGCCCGACTACATCAAGCGCAAACTGCCGAGCATGTATCACCAGTTCAAACAACTGGCCGAAATCGACATCACCAAAGAGCCGATGGAGGTGGGGCCCACCACGCATTACATGATGGGCGGCGTACGCGTGGATGGCGATTCGCAGATGTCCACACTGCCCGGACTGTTTGCCGCCGGAGAGGTGGCCGCGGGGCTGCATGGCGCCAATCGGCTGGGCGGTAACTCGCTTTCCGATCTGCTGGTGTTTGGGAAGCGCGCCGGCGAATATGCCGCGAAGTTCGCGCAGGAGAACTCCGCGCCGGGTACCGATCAGGCGCAGATTCAGAAGGCTGTGGATATGGCGCTGGCGCCCTTCGATCGCGGCGCGGCGGGCGAGAATCCCTATCAAATTCAATACAATTTGCAGGATTCCATGCAGGATCTGGTCGGCATCGTGCGTACGGAAAGTGAGATGAAACAGGCGCTCGATGTGATCGGCCAGCTCAGGGCGCGAGCATCGAGGGCCGGCATCGCAGGGCACCGGCAGTACAACAATGGATGGCATACGGCTATGGATCTGAGCAATCTTCTGACGGTATCGGAAGCCATCACGCGCGCCGCGCTGCTGCGCCAGGAGAGCCGCGGAGCGCAGTTCCGCGAAGACTTCCCGGATAAAGATCCCGAGTGGGCGAAGTTCAACAATGTGGTCAAACGTGGCGGGGATGGCGAAATGATGGTGGAACAGCGGCCCATCGCGGCATTGCCTGAGGAACTCGCAGCCGTTATTCAGGAGATGAAATAATGAAGGCCCTGTTGCGGATCTGGCGCGGCGACGCATCGGGCGGCGGGTTTCAGGATTATCCAACGCAGGTCGATCCTGGCATGGTGGTGCTGGATGTGGTGCACCGGGTACAGGCCGAACAGGCTCCGGATCTGGCGGTGCGGTGGAACTGCAAGGCCGGCAAGTGCGGGTCGTGCTCGGCGGAGATCAACGGCATGCCGCGGCTCATGTGCATGACGCGGATGAGCGAATTGAACCTCGACATGCCTGTGATCCTCGAACCGATGCACGCGTTTCCGTCGGTCCGCGATCTGGTGACGGATGTCTCGTGGAACTTCCGCGTCAAGAAGACGATTCAGAAATTCACGCCGCGCAAGCCCGACAATCCCGATGGCACGTGGCGCATGCAGCAGGTGGATGTAGACCGCGTGCAGGAGTTCCGCAAGTGCATCGAGTGCTTCCTCTGTCAGGATGTTTGCCATGTCCTGAGAGAGCACCACAAGCATGAGGAATTCATTGGACCCAGGTTCCTGGTTTATGCGGCCGCGCTTGAGATGCACCCGCTCGATACCGCCGACCGCATCAAAGATTTGCGGGAGAAGCACAACATCGGGTATTGCAACATCACGACATGCTGCCGGCAGGTGTGCCCCGAATCGATTACCATAACGGAAAACGCGATTATTCCATTGAAAGAACGGGTGGTCGATAAGTATTTCGATCCGCTCGCGAAGTTGTTCCGGATCTTTTAGAAGGCACGCTATGTTTGCTCTAAAGTCCCTGTCGCACGGAAGCGTTCTGGCCGCGATTGCCAAAGCGGAACATTACCGCCTGCTGGGCGAGCCCGCGGAGGCGGAAAGCATCTGCCGCGATGTGCTCGCGATTGAACCTGGGAATCAGTATGCGACGGTTCTCTTTGTGCTGGCGCAGAGCGATCGCATCGGGGTGGATTCGCGGGCCTTTGCAGGCGCGCTCGCGGCGGCTTCGGAACTAACCGACGAATACCAGCGCGCCTACTATTCGGGAATCGTGTGGGAACGCCGCGCCAAGGCCATGCATGAAGACCGCGGACTGGGCACGAATCACACGGTCTATGAATGGGTGGTGAAGGCGTTGCGCCTGTTCGAGCAGGCCGAACAGCTTCGGGCCGAAGGCAATGACGACGCGGTGTTGCGCTGGAACACCTGCGTCCGTTTTTTGCAGAGCCATGCCAATCTCACACCGCGCATTGAAGAAGCGCCCGAGCCGATCGTTTCCGAATAGAATCGCGCTTAATTCTCGAATTTACTCGCCGGCGCGTCAGGAAGCGAGCGGAGGCATAGGCTGGCCAGGTTCACCCGCCCATCTTTTCGCAAAAACACTCAGTAATTCCTCGTGAAAAAATCCGTTATCGGCCACGATGTGAGGCGATTTCAGATGATGTCTGCCGCCCGCCATATCCGTGCAGAGGCCACCAGCCTCTTCGACGAGCAGAATTCCCGCCGCCATGTCCCACGGACTCAGACCGATTTCCCAAAAGCCATCCAGCCGGCCGGCCGCCACGTAGGCGAGGTCGATGGCGGCGGAACCGCCCCGCCGCACGCCGTGCGCAGTCATGGCCAGCTCGTGAAAAAAATGAATGTTTGGGTTGGTGGATCGATTGTGGTTCGGAAAGCCCGTACAAAGCAGGCTGTCGGTCACGCTGTTCACCTTCGACACGAAGATACGCCGGCCGTTCAGAAACGCGCCCGCGCCCCGCTCTGCAGTGAACAGCTCGTCGCGATTGGGATCGAACACAACACCGGCGATCAGTTCACCGGCCTTTTCGAGCGCCAGAGTCACGTTCCACACCGGATAGGAGTGCGCGAAATTGGTGGTGCCGTCGAGCGGATCCACATACCAGCGGTAATCCGAACCACTCGTATGGCCGCCGCCTTCTTCCGCGACAATTCCATGTTCGGGAAATGCCTGCGTGAGCCGTTCGACGACGAGTTTCTCCGAAGCGCGGTCCGCCTCTGTCACCAGATCGTGCTCCCCCTTCATTTCGAAAGTCACGCGGCGTTCGAAGTAGTGGCGGAGCAAAGATCCGGCCTCATGCGCAATCTGCGCAGCCGTTTCGACGAAAGAAAGCATCAGGCCGATTTCGCCTCGTCACTGGGCTGTGATTCGTAAAGGTACTTGATGTCGTGCTTGAAAATAAAAAGGTTCGGCTGGCTTTCGCGCGTCACCCGGATGAAGCGCTGGTCGTAGTATTCCACTACCCCGGCCACCACCTCGTTATCGCTCAGCTTGACACAAACGGGAATCCTTTTTTCGATCAGATGCTTCAGGTATTTAACCTCACGAAGCGTGTCTTCGAGGGGGCGCGCCGACTTTGCCTTGGTATCCGCCACTGTGGATTTTATGGACCTTTTCCTTTCGGCTTTGCCGCCGGCACCGGCTTGCGCAGAGGCCGCGCCGTTTCTCCCGAACCCTCCGCCACGGGCGCGCTCGAAGAACCAGCGTAGACCGGGGCCGCGTTCTGCAGAGCCTCTCCATAGTATCCACTGCGGGCAGTGACGCGGAGGGAAGACTCGGGAACGGTGATTTGCAGTGCGTGAAATCGGTCCTTCGTCAGGGGCGCATCTTTCGGATAGAAGCCCAGCAGATACTGGGTGCGGAGATCGCGCAGAATCTGGTCGAACGCGCGGTCGGTCTCCATCCCGAGCGTGGGCTGAAAAACGCGGCCGCCAGTACGCAGCGCAAGGGTAGTGAGTGCGTTTTCTCCGCCGACATTGCGGCCCGCGGGGTTCGTGACGGGGACAATCAGCACCGGGTAGATCACAGCATCGGCCAGTTGGGCCGTTTCTGTGGCGCGTTGAAAATCGGAGCGGCTGGTGGTGTCGCCGCCATCTGTGACAATGACCAGAATCTTGCGGCCTTCGCGCTCTTCAATGTCGCGGGAGGCGAGCAGAATCGCGTCGTAGAGCGAGGTGCCCGCTTCGCCATGCAGGCCGTGCAGGGAGCGCTCGATGGCCGCCACGTTCCGTGTATAGCCGTTCTGCCGGACAATCTCCCAGTTGAAGCTGTAAAGCGCCACGGCATCGGCCGGGTTGCCATCGCGCAGGATCGCGCGCACGAAGCGGGATACCGAATCGGCCTCAAACCGCAGGTCTTTGGCGGTGGAACCGCTGTTGTCGATGAGCACCGCCACGGACAACGGCTGATCGGTCTGGCGCTCGAAGACGGCAAGATCCTGAAGGGCGCCGTTGTCGCGGATGGTGAAGGCGGATTTATCGAGATTGCCGACTAAAGCACCCGAGTCGTCTTTCACGGTGGCAAGAATTCTGACCAGCCGCACGTTGACCCGGAACGCCGGATCGACCTGCGCCTGCGCACAGCAGCCAGCCGCGAGGCTAAGCAGAACTGGCGCGAGGCGCATTGTCATCCCACTCACCATCCACCCACACCTCGCCATCGGCGAAGAACTCTTTTTTCCAGATCGGAACCAGGCGCTTGAGCCGGTTGATGCCCTCGAGCGCCGCGTCGAAGGCAGCGCGCCGGTGAGGCGCGGAAACGAGCACGATCACGCTGGCCTCGCCTGTTTCCATCGTCCCCAGGCGGTGCAGTATGGCGATGCGGCTGATGGCGAACGACGCCGCGATCTCCCGCCCGATCGAAGCCATCTGCCGGATTGCCATTTGCTCGTAGCATTCGTATTCGAGGCGCAGTGTAGCTCGGCCCCTTGTATTGTTACGGACTACGCCCTGGAAGGTTACAATCGCTCCGTCGATTCCCTGCAGCAGCCTGGTTTCGGCCGATCGGGGATCGAGCGGCTCACGAGTCAGCACGAAAAAATGGCCCTCCGGATCGGCAATTTCAAGCAAGGGAGCGCCCCCGCTGACGGGGGGTAACAGGGCAATCTCATCGCCCTCTTCGATGAGAGTTGCGGGGGCGGCGAATTCGTGGTTGCGCGCCATTACGATGCTGCCCGCCATGGCGGTTAGCGCCGGATAGGAAGCGGCATAGTGACTGAAAACGGTCTCCAGGCGAGCGCCGGGAGGCAGTTCGAGCCGGTCTTCGGCGCGTCCGCAGATGTCTTTCAGGACGCCGAAAAATAATACCGTGATTTGCATGGACGCGTTGGGCTATTGGCAGATTAACAGACGCGCGCCTGACGGCCGGTAAACTCAAAGCCGTGCCCGCCAGGATCTCCTCTGCCGCTACCCGTATTCGGGTCCGTTACGCCGAAACCGACCAGATGGGCGTCGTCTACCACGCCAACTATCTGATCTGGATGGAAGTTGCGCGTACGGATCTCTGCAAGTCCATCGGCTTCAACTACAAAGATATGGAGGGTACCGACGGTATCCTGCTGGCCGTGACGGAAGCGCACTGCCGGTATCTGCGCGCCGCCCGTTACGACGACGAGATCGAGATTTCAGCGACCCTGACCGAAGCGAACCAGCGTTTTGTGACCTTCGATTACGAGATGAACTGCGAAGGGCGGCGAGTGGCCACCGGGCAGACGCGGCACGTCTTTTTATCCCGCGACATGCGCCCCACGCGCCTGCCTGCGAAATATTTCGCGATGTTCGGCATAGACAAGGCCGGCATCGCTACTTAGTTTGTTTAACCAGGCGCAGGAAAGCTTCCGCGGCGTAGCTCACCGCGCGGCGGGCAGGCTGAATAAGGTAAATCTTCCGCACCACCTCCACCTCGGGCACGCGGACTGCTACCAGGCGCTTTTCCGCAATTTCCTGCTCCACGCACATACGCGGAAGAAACGCCACGCCCGCATTCTGCTCCACCATCCAGCGAATCGTTTCCACTGTGGGCATTTCGATATCCATGTTCAGAGGGATACCGCGTTCATGGAAGGAACGGATCACAATGTCGCGATAGGGCGACAACACGTTGTGGGCGATGAAAGTCTCTTCGCCGAGCTCTGAAATCGGGACCTCAGTGCGTGTGGCAAGACGATGAGAGGGCGAGACCACGAACGCCAGCGAATCCGAATAAATCACGTTAGAAACGATGCGCTCATCCCGCGGAGCGTAGCTGATCACACCCAGTTCCAGGTGTCCGCTTACCACCTCATCCGGAACACGGCTGGAAAGACTGCGCCGGATCTGCACTTTGATGCGCGGGTAGAGCCGCCGGAAATGCTCGATGTGAGACAGCAGGTAAAGGGCTGTCGATTCGTTGGCGCCCACAACCAGCCGCCCGGCGGAGTGATCCCGCAGCTCGGCGATGGAGTTCTGTAGTTCCGATTCCAGGCTCTGAAAGCGCCTGGCGTATTCGAGCACCGTGCGGCCCGCGTCGGTCAGCATAACGTCTTTGGCAGAGCGCTCGAGCAGCTTTTCGCCGAGATCCTGCTCGAGTCTTTGCAGGGCGAGCGAAACGGCAGGCTGCGTCCGCGAAAGTTTTTCGGCGGCGCGTGAAAAGCTGCGCTCGTTGGCGACGGTCATGAAAACCCGCAGAGTACTTAGCTCCATTACGTGATCATAGCGGTGATTCTCAAAAGCGCACCGGCCGCGCAGAGCCGAGCCCCAAAAATCGGAAACAGAGCTGTTATCGGCGTTATAGCTGAAGGGTTTTGAGATACTCCCGGAAAGCCGCGCCCAGATCTTTTCTCTGCAGTGCGAATTCGACGGTGGCTTTCAAAAAGCCAAGCTTGTCGCCCGCATCGTAACGCTTGCCGTCGAACTTGAAGCCATAAATCGGACGGCTGCGCAGCAAATGCCGCAGGGAGTCGGTCAACTGAATCTCCCCGCCCGCGCCCGGTTCCACTTTTGCGATGGAATCGAAAATATCCGGCGTGAGGATATAGCGGCCGATAATGGCGAGATTTGAGGGCGCTTCGCTTGGTTTTGGCTTTTCGACGAGATCGCGAATGCGGAAAACCTTCCCTTTACTCCCATTGTGTGAGACCGGCTCGGCGTCGATACAGCCATAGGACGAAATGGCTTCGTTTGGCACTTCCATCACAGCCAGCACCGGCGCGGCGAAAAACTCGTAGATGTCGAGTAACTGCCGGATACAGGGTGTTTCGGCTTCGATAACGTCATCGGCCAGTACCACCGCGAACGGCTCCGGACCCACCAATTCCCGCGCCCGCATCACGGCATGGCCGAGACCGAGCGCCTCCTTCTGCCGGATATACGAGACATCGATCATGTCCGAGACCTGCCTCACAATCGCCAGCAGATCCTTCTTGCCGCGCGATTCGAGCAGTTGTTCCAGCTCAAAACTGACATCGAAATGATCTTCGATGGCAGACTTCCCGCGCCCCGTTACGATGATGATGTTCTGGATCGCGGAGTGCAGCGCCTCCTCCACCCCGTACTGGATGATGGGCTTGTCGACCAGAGGCAGCATCTCTTTAGGCTGGGCCTTGGTGGCCGGCAGAAAACGAGTTCCCAGACCCGCGGCGGGAAAGACCGCTTTACGTACTTTGGCAGCTGACATTCGATTCCTATCTTGGGCTTGGCGATGGTGCATTCGCAACCGATTCAGGTATGTTTAACGAACAAAGCGTGTATGGTAATCTCAGAGTTCCCACGAAAAAGATATGGCATATGTAATTGCAGAACCCTGCATCGGAACAAAGGACGCGGCTTGTGTTGACGCCTGCCCCGTAGACTGCATCCACCCGAAAAAGGACTCCGATAAGTTCGAGTCCGAGGAGATGATTTACATCGATCCCGTGGAATGTATCGATTGCGGCGCTTGTGTGCCTGTTTGCCCGGTTTCAGCTATCTTCGCGCTCGACGACCTCCCAGAGAAATGGGCGAGCTTCACGCCGCGAAACGCCGCTTATTTCGGCCGCTAGCCAGAAAATCCCTGGACACGCGACTTTAGTGGCGTCTCTGGCGGGGTGCCCCAATTCCCCTTTGTCAACTCGCCGGAGACGGAACAGCCAAGTTGTTTATTGGTCGCGAGCCTGAATCAGCCCCAGTCGTTTACCCACCACCCGGAACGCTCCGAGTGCGCGGTCGAGCTGTTCGCGAGTGTGCATGGCGTTGACAATCGTGCGTACCCGGGCTTTGTCTTTCGCAACGGTGGGGAATCCGATCCCGGTCGCGAACACGCCTTCTTCGAAGAGTTCCGCCGAAAACTGGTGGGCGCGAGCTGCCTCCCCCACCATCACCGGTGTAATGGGCGTCTCGCTGATTCCGGTGTCGAAACCCGCGTCGACCAGACCGCTTTTCAGATATCGCGCATTAGTCCAAAGCTGCTCGATGCGCTCCGGTTCGCTTTCGAGGATGTCGAAGGCCGCGATGCACGCCGCCGTCACTGCCGGTGGATGCGACGTCGAAAACAGAAAGGGCCGGGCGCGCTGGAAGAGGAACTCGATCAATTCGCCGCTCCCGCACACGTAGCCGCCCAGCACGCCGATGGCTTTCGACAGCGTTCCCACCTGGATGTGAACCCGGCCATGGAGCCCGAAATGATCGATTGTGCCGCGGCCATTGCGGCCAAGGACGCCTGAAGAATGGGCATCGTCCACCATCATGATGGCGCCATGCTTTTCGGCCTGGATGACCAGTTCCGGCAACGGCGCGATATCGCCATCCATCGAAAAAACGCCATCGGTGATGAGCAGCTTGCGCCCGGGGTTACCGTCGAGGGCAGCCAATTTTTCACCGGCGGCAGCGTGGTCCTTGTGAGCGAAAACGTGTATCTTCGCCCTCGACAGCCTCGCGCCATCGATGATGCTGGCGTGGTTTAACTGGTCTGAAACGATATGATCGTCGGGCCCGAGGACCGCCGCGACGGTACCCGCGTTGGCGGCGAATCCCGACTGAAAGACCACGCAGGCCTCCACATTTTTGAAGGCGGCGATCCGGCGCTCCAGTTCCATGTGGAGATCCATGGTCCCGGAGATCGTTCGGACCGCTCCCGAACCCGCGCCGTAGCGGCGGGTCGCCTCTATAGCGGCCTCAATGAGCCTGGGGTGGGTGGTTAAGCCAAGGTAG
>JBDUBZ010000100.1:0-11090 GCA_040003745.1 Terriglobia bacterium | reverse complement strand
CCCGCATCCCCCGAATTACCCGAAAATTGCCTGGGCGTACTCCAGATTCGGGTTCATGAGGTCGTCGATCCCCATACCTCGGTAAAGGCCGGTCTGGCTCTGGGGATGGGCATATGGAATATTAAGGGGGCGAATACGTAGCGTGATGATCGGGTGCGTAACCTTAAACTCCAGGACCTCCCATGAAAGATGGTTTTGTTAATCGCCCTCGGGCTATGGACCGGGTAGACTTGGTTTACGACAAGGGGTCACTGGCAGGCTATAGAATCGATCAGCGCCACCCTGCGGCGGACAAGGTCCACAGACTACCTCAGACCGTGCGGAACGAACGGAAGAAGGGACTGCAGGCTGTCGATTGGCATGAAGTCCATGGGTCTGACGCGCCTGCTGGAGAACTCGCACCAGACGGGCTGTGCGAATGGTAACCCGACACAGTGTTACCGTCACGTGCTGTTGCGCGCGATATCCGCACGGCACTTTCTGCTCAAAGCAGCCGGGCGAAATTGAAGACAAGCCACGGATTTCTTAAGTTACTTAAGAAGTGGAATGCGGCCACGTGGTCCGACCGCGCATATCTGTGCGAGGCAGTTGTCTTTCTCGCCATCGCCACGCTGGCCATACGCGTTCTGAGGTTTAGTTTTATCGCGCGCACGGCCGCCTGGGGTGGACGCGGTACAAACCTCGATTCCGATGAGCGCTGCGCGATTTCAAGCCGTGTCCGGTGGGCGATCATGGCCTGCGCATGCCGGGTCCCCTGGCGCGCCGTCTGCTTCCAGCGCGGGCTCGCCGCGCAGTGGATGTTGCGGCGGCGCGGCACACCGTCCATCCTTTATTACGGAGCGGCGCCCAATAGGGAGAGCGGACTCGCCGCCCACGTCTGGGTCCGCGATGGCGATTTCGATGTATCGGGCGGCGAAGGTTCAGAGCGTTTTGCGGTACTGGCCACGTTCCCCGAGCAACTGGATCGATAGATGGCAGGGTGTATCCCGGGACGCTAAAGTATTAGCGGAAACCAGCCTTCCTCGCAGTAACCAGATAGTGCCGGCCCCGCGAAATCGAAATCTGCTCGAACCCGCTCCGTCTCAAAGCCCGCGTAAGACCCCCATCCGTCTGGAAGGACTCGAATTTACCGCGAAATGAAAATTGTTTCTGTGTAAAGTGAAACAAAATGCTGTTCATCAGGATGTAGCCGAACAGAATCCATCCCTTGTAGTTGCCCGAAACAGCCTGCTTCCAGGGGATGGCGAACGGATGGAGCGTCATCCAGAGTTGTCCTCCATCCCGGAGTACTCTGCGCACCTCCAGCAGGCTGGCCGCGATGTCGGTGTATGCAAGGGACACACGGGCGATGACCAGATCGAACTCTCCGTCGCGCCAGGGCAACGCCTCGGCGCGGGCGCGCACGAACCGTACGTTCTCTGCGAGCGACCGGCCGAGCTTCAGCGCGTCGAAATCGATGTCGAGCCCGAAAGAGATGCGGTCGGGATAGGCGGCGATCAGGGTCTGACCGGCCCCGCAGCCGATGTCGAGCACTCTGTCGGATGGCGGTAACGGCGGCGGCAGGATATGGGCGGAATGACTGGCATCGAGCGCAATTGCGAGTTCGCGGAGGTGATAATTTTCGCTCACTTCAGGAACATCGTACCGCCCTTGCCTGGACGGCTTCTGAAGAAGCCCGATTCCGACGCTCATACGGCGTAGTGAAAGCGTACCGGTTCGGGTCGGGGAGAGACCAATCGTACGCCGCTGGAAGTGCGCGGGGCTTCAGCGGGGCGGTTTATTGGCGATGCGGGCGCGAAAGCAAGGCATCGTTAAAAACCGTAACTCAAATTCATTCCCATTCAATCGTGCCAGGGGGTTTGTGCGTCAGGTCGTAGTAAACGCCGGCCAGCTCCGGTATCGCCATCAGACGCCCGGACATGGCGTGCAGCAGTTCATCGGGCATGGCGATCGATTCCGCAGTCATGCCATCCACCGACTGGACCGGCCGCAGCACCACGGAATCCCGCGATTCTCCGCATCCCACCGGAATGAGCACCACGGGGAACTGCCAGATTTCCTTCTCGAAGCCGGATTCGTGGCACATGTCGCGCACGATATAGTCGGCTTCCCGCAATAAATCGAGACGCCCCCGCGTGATCTCGCTGCTGAATACGCGCTGCCGCTCAAGCGGTTCCCGGGTGGAGACCCGCGCGATCACGCGGTTCACTCCGGAGGTACGGTTCACAAGCTCCGTCGCCTCATCCTGCAGACGAGCGGCCTGGGAGGGAAAGGCATCGATCGCGATCACGGGCGCGTAGCTACGCGAATCTCCCTGAACGCCTACCGAGAGCACCGGCACCAGATATCCCCCGGCTACCCTTTCGACCGGGTGCGAGTCTTCCGCGCAGAGGCAGCGGATGGCAAGGCCTGGCCCCGGGAATGGATGCCGGTCTAGCAACTGAGGTGCAATCCCGAGTTCGCGGCCGATCGCCCGGACTTCGTCCTTGTAGAAATCGGCCAGCGGCTCCACGATCAGCCCGAGTTCCATCAGCTTCCGGATGCCCGGCACACGATTGTGGTGCGTCTTGATCAGAGCGGCATTTTCAGTGCCGCCGGATTCGATGGTATCGGGGTAGATGGTGCCCTGCCCCAGAATCCAGCCGCCATCGAGCAGGCCCCGTTCTTCGATGATGCGCTCCTGCACTTTGACGAACTGCTCGCCAATGATGTGACGTTTCGCTTCCGGTTCACGGGCGTGTTCAAGCGCGCTCAGGAACTCGTCCGCGCAGTCCTCTATGCGGACCAGCCCGAGTCCGGCAAAAGTCTGACGGACAAAGTCGGTTTCACCTTCACGCATCAGGCCGGTATCGACGTAGACGCCGCGCACCCGTTCGGACCCCAGCGCATCCAGACACAACATGAACGCCACCGTGGAATCGACCCCACCCGAAACGAAGAAGAAGATTTTCCGGTCTCCGGCGCGCGCCCTGATCTCGTCCTGAATCAAAGCCACGCGCTCGCCCGCATTCCAGTCCTCTGTGCAGGCGCAGATATTAAAGACGAAGTTCCGCAGAATCCGTGTGCCTTCGGTGGTCTGAACCACTTCGGGGTGAAATTGGACCCCGTAAAGCCGCCGCACCGGGTCTTCGATGGCGCCCGTGGCGCAGGTGGAGGTGGTGGCGAGAACGCGGAAGCCCGGAGGCGCCGTCGCCACCAGATCGCGATGGGACATCCAGACCTGCTGATGATCGCGAACGCCGTCCAGTATCTGGGAAACGCCCCGCGAATCGTCGGAAACAAGGTCAAGCCTCGCGAGCCCGAATTCGCCCTTATCACCCGCCGCCACCACGCCGCCCAGAAGGTGCGATATCAGCTGCTGGCCATAACAGATTCCCAGCACCGGAATGCCAGCGGTCAGAACGTCCGGCTGGATGGTTGGGCTGGAACTATCGTAAACACTGGCGGGCCCGCCCGAGATGACGATACCTCGCGCGTTGCGAAGTTTGTGAAGGGGTGTTTCGGCGGCAAAGACCTCCGACGAAACACCGAGCTCGCGAATTTTACGAGCGATGAGGTGACAGTACTGACCGCCCGTGTCGAGTACCGCGATCTGTGCGGGCGAAACTACTTTTTCATCCTCTCCGCGACAACTTTGCGGGCACTCTCGAGCAGGGCCTGAGCTTTCGGCAGAGCATCGACGGCGGCTTGAATCTCCGGATCCGTCATAGTTTCGTACTTGGCCGCTTCATCTACGCTGAATGCGGTCTTGTAAATCTCCGCCTGCAGCCGGCGGCGAACCTTGTCGTAATCGCGGGTGAAATCGACATCCGCAAACTCGATTTTCTGGTCGAGCAGGTATTGATGGAAAGCGTTCATCGTCGCGGTATCCACGGTCCAGCCTTCCGGCATTTTCTCTCTGTGAGTGGCAAAAAAATGCTCGGTGTAATTGGAATAGGTGAACTTCACCAGGAGGTCTGTTTCGAAGGGATCGAGTTTTTCGGGCGTAAACTTCTCGTCGGGCGAAATCCCGCCGCCGCCGTAAACGGTCCGGCCACTGTCGGTCATTTTGACGTCCGCCATGTTCCGGGCGGCAGTGTTGTTGCGATAGTAATAATCGAAAAACGAAACGTTGGTGTAATCGCGCTGAATCAGCCGGCCGCTGGGGGTGTAGTATTTCGCGGTGGTTAGGGTCAAACCGGCATTATCGATCAACGGATAAACCGTCTGCACGAGGCCCTTACCGAACGTGTTATCGCCAAGCACCCAGGCGCGGTCATGATCCTGCAGCGCGCCCGAAACAATCTCCGAAGCGCTCGCGGAATTCCGGTTTACCACCACAACGATCGGATACGAACGTCCGTGATTGCCGTTGCGAGCCTGATAAACATGCTCGGCGGAGTTCCGGCCTTTGTGGGAAACAATGACATCGTTTTTAGGGAGCAAATGATCCACTACCGCCACCGCTTCCTGTAAAAGGCCGCCGGGGTTGCTGCGAAGGTCAAGGACCAGGCCCTTCAGATGGTCTTCATCGAGAGCCTTCATACCGTCTTCGAATTCGCGGCCGGTCGTCTCGTTGAACTGTTCGATGCGGATATAACCAATACCGGGCTTCAGGGCAAAGACTTCAGGAACGCTCTTGCGGCTGATTTCATCGCGGATGATGTTAAAAACCACCGGCTGATCGGCGCCTTCACGCGCGACTTTGATCTGCACGGGCGTGCCTTTGGGGCCCTTCAACAGCTCAGCCACTTTAGTGGAATCGAGGCCATCGGTCGATTTATCATTCACCTGAACGATTATGTCGCCCGGCCTTAATCCCGCCTTGTAGGCCGGGGACCCCACAAACGGCGCCACCACAATCGTTTTGCCATTGCGGCCCACAACCTGCATTCCCACGCCGTAATAGTGACCGCGCTGCTCTTCCCTGAGGCCTTCAAAGTCCTTCGGATCGAAGAAGTTGGAGTGCGGATCGAGGGTGCGCAGCATGCCGGGGATGGCGCCTTTATAGATAGCCTTGTCCGCGCTCACCGGGTCGGCGAAATTCTGCTCGACGGTGGAATAGACCTTCGTGAATTGCTGAACGCTCGACTTGACGTCGTCTTCCGAAGAAGCGGCCGAGGCCACCTGCACTTTGGGACCGTAGATTCCTCCCAGAAGCGCGCAAATCGCAACGAGCAGGGGAATAAAAAAGAAAGATCGGCGTTTAGTGGGCATCCGTGCGGAGACCGTCCTTGTCAAGCAGTATAACAATGCAGACGCTGCATCCGGCGTTTGGTTGCTGGATTTGCCCGAGTACCACGCCTTACCGCATGCTGGGCCCGCACCGCCGCGAGCCCGCTCGGATAGTGGGGACCTGACCAGCTAGCTGGCGAAACTGCGGATGGCGTGGGCTTCGTCTTCGTGAACGTCGAAAACCGTATAGAGCTTCGTGATCTGCAACAGATCTTTGACGCGCTTGGTCAAACCAAGCAATTTGAGCGTGCCGTCCGCCTTCGAGACACTGGTGAAGCCGGAGACGAGTTCGCCAATTCCGGAGCTGTCGATATACGAAACGTCGCTCAGATTCAAAAGGATCTTCTTATTCCCCTTAGCCGTCAGCTCGCGCAGGCTGTCGCGGAGAGTGCTCGAGCCCTCGCCAAGGGTAATCCGGCCGGAAATGTCGATAACGGTCACATCGCCAACCTGGCGGGTCGTCAGTTTAACGCTCATAATGTATTTGCCTCCTCGAATCTGTTTTGTATCTGCCGCGTCAATTCCGCGGCCCTACGATCTTGACCAGGGTAACTTCGGTCCCCTGCGGCGATGTCTTTTGTACCTGAATCTCATCCATAAAAGCCCCCATCAGGAACAGGCCGCGCCCGGAATGGCGCAAAAGATTGTTGTCCTGCAGCGGATCCGGAATTTTTTCCATCTCAAAGCCTTCTCCCTGATCCGCAATACGGATTGTAAACCGCTCTCCGGCCGCGGCGACGTTCACGTGGACGTGCTTGTTCCGGTTGTAACGATTTCCATGCACCACGGCATTCACCATGCACTCCCGTACGGCCATTCCGATGCGATGCTGCTCGTCTTCATCGAAACCGACCTCGCCAGCCGCTTTGAGGATCTCGCTTTCGGCCTGATCGACGCTTTCGAGAGTCGACGGATAATCGTGGTCAAGCAATTCTTTGGCGCCGGGATCCACTGAGTTATGAGTGTTCGGGACGAACCGCTACCATAGAATGCCGGGGGTGTGAAAGTCAAGACGGTAGTCAATTAGAGAGATCGGCTTAGTTGGTCCGGGACAGAGCTGGCCGTGTCCACAAACCTGCCGCTTCCCCCTGGGGCCGCATTCCTCTACAATGATCTGTTTATGCCACTCTTCCGCATTCACCGCATGAAGGATGCGGCGCGCCAGCATTTTCGCTGGGCGCCTCACGTCTCTGGTGCAGCCAGCGTGAAGCCGAAGGATTATGAACCTTCAGATGCCGTGGAAGCTGAGAACGAATATGCCGCATGGGCTCAGCGCCGCAATTCCGATGGATCGGTTGGAGTTGGCGACATTCTTGAGACGCCCACAGGCGAGCTGAGAATCTGCAAGTATGTCGGTTTTGAGGAAGCCCGCTGGCTCGTTCCGGAGCCGCTGGCCGCAATAGTAACGCCCGCGCCGGTTGACGTTCCGCAAACCGCGCAGGTCTGAATCCAGGGGGATTTATCATGCGCGCGAGCCGTCTCGGCGATGACATCGACGATTTTTGCGTTAAATGTAAAAGGGTTATGAACCACGCCGTCGTTTCTTTGTTGAACGATGCGCCGGCCAAAGTTCGCTGCAAGACCTGCTATGGGGATCACGATTTCCGTAATGAGCAGCCGCCCCCCCCCAAGGTGGATCCCCGCAAGGCTGCGCTGTTCAATCAGGTGCTGGAAACGGTAACCTCGGGAGCCTCGGGTGCCACCGCCGTGACGGTTCCAGAATCTGAGACCACCGCGGCGCCCGCCAAACCGAAAGGCCGCGGCAGGGCCAAAGCGCAATAAACTTCAACTTCCAGGGCCTAATGACCATATTCGTTACCGGGGGAGCCGGGTTTATCGGCTCCGAATTCGTCCGCCAGATTGTGCCTGCCGGCGCGCGGGTCGTCAATTTCGACAAGCTGACTTACGCGGGAAATCTGGATAATCTGGCGTCGGTTACCTCGAGCCCGAACTATTCATTCGTTCATGGCGATATCTGCGATGCCGCAGCCGTCGCCGAAGCGCTTCCCGGGAACTGCGATGCGGTGGTGCACTTCGCCGCCGAATCGCATGTGGACCGAAGTATTTTGAGCGCTGAGGAATTCGTCCGCACCAACGTTCTGGGCACCCAGGTGATACTCGACGTCGCGCGGCATCGAAAGGTAAAACGCTTCCTTCACATTTCCACCGACGAGGTGGGAGGTGACATGCCTCCCGGCGGATGGTTTCATGAGGACGACCGCCTGCTGCCAAGCAGTCCCTACGCGGCCAGCAAAACGGCGGCCGAGCACTTTGTCCGAGCGGCGGCCCATACCTTCGGCATCGATGCCATCGTGACTCGCACCAGCAACAACTACGGCCCTTACCAATTCCCGGAAAAGCTGCTGCCGCTGGCTATATCGAATGCGCTCGAAGACCGCCCTATCCCCGTCTATGGCGATGGCCAGCAGATTCGCGACTGGATCCATGTGGAGGATAATTGCCGCGCGCTGGTGGCGGTTCTCGAGCGTGGAAGCGCGGGCCGGACATATCATATCGGCGGCGGTAATCCACTGCCGAATCTGGAAGTTCTGCACACGTTGCTGCGGGTTCTGGGCAAGCCGGAATCGTTGCTGACCCGGGTCACTGACCGTCTGGGGCATGACCGCCGCTATGCCGTCGAATGCAGCAGGATCAAGGCGGAACTCGGCTGGGAGCCGAAGATCCCGTTCGAGCAGGGCCTTGCCGACACCGTGAAGTGGTATCGCGAAAACGCCGAATGGGTGCGTCGCTGCCGCAGTGGAGAATACCGGGAGTATTACGAAAAGATGTACGGCGCCAGCGTGTGAGAAGCCGAATCGCAATCACGGTGCTGGCGCTGGGTGCATTAGTGTCGTGCAATACCGCGCCTGTGCCGGAACCCGCCCCGCCAGCGGTAAAAGACAATTCAGCCATGCTGCCGCGGACGGACCGGACGGCCACAACCGTCGTCCCTGATCATGTCCTGGGGTTCCCTAAGCTTCCCGGCGGCACCGTCGGCGATTACGAAACCGGCGGCCGGAAATACCAGTTGTTCATCATTGAAACGCCTTCGAATCAGGATGCCGCCCTGATGCTGATGGATGCCAAAAGCGGCATGAGCAATACCGAACTGATCCCCTGGATGGGTGGCTACTTCGGAACCACTGGCGACCGGCCAGTCTACGTTTTCCCCAAGTTGAAATATTTCGCCGGTGTAGCAGGTCTGCCAAAGGACGAAGCCGACCCCATAGCCCGCACGCTCGCCGCTCATCTCAAATAGGCCCGCTCTGTGATTGAATAAGATTCCGCTATCATGGTCGGCTTTCGCGACAATCTGATGTTGGCGAGAGACGCCATCCGTGCCCACAAACTGCGCGCATCCCTCACGGCGCTGGGGCTCACGATGGGCGTGGCGACTCTGGTCACCGTGATGACTCTTGTGCAGGGCGCCAACACCTATGTGGAGCAGAAAATCGCGAACCTCGGCACCAACGTTTTCCGCGTTGCGCGGACGCCTTTCGCCGTAGTCGATTTTTCCGTGGTCGTCAAAGCGCTGAAAAACAAAACGTTCGACCTCACCGACTATGCCACCGTGCAGGATCTCTGCACCTCGTGCGAATACGTTGGCGCTTCGGCGAACGGCACGCTTTCGGTCCAGTTCCGCAACAAGCAGGTGGATGACACCACGATCTACGGCTACACGCCGAATATGGCGCAGATCGATACGCGGACTCTCGACCAGGGCCGCTACTTCACCGAGGGCGAAGACCGGCATGCGGCTTATGTGTGTCTCATTGGCGCGTCGCTGACGGACCAGCTTTTTCAGGGCATCAACCCGGTGGGGCAGAAAATCCGCACGGGCAGCCTCGAGTTCACGGTGATCGGAACTTTTGAAAAGCTCGGTTCCGTCCTCGGGCAGGACCAGGATAATTACGTGATTGTCCCGCTCTCCACCTATTTGAAAGTGCGGGGCGCCCGGTCGAGTCTGACCCTCGAAATCAAGGCTTCGCAGGGAGAAAAACAATTCAACGCCGCGCAGGATGAAGTGCGTGTCGCGCTGCGCACCAAAAGGCACGATGGGCCCGGGAAAGAAGACAGTTTCTTCATCGGCACCGCGCAAAGCTACATCGCGCTTTGGCAGAGTATCAGCGGTTCGTTCTTCGCGGTTTTCGTCATGGTGAGCTCCATATCGGCGGTGGTGGGCGGCATCGTCATCATGAACGTGATGCTGGTCAGCGTGACGGAGCGGACGCGCGAAATCGGCGTGCGGCGCGCACTCGGGGCCACGCAATCGGACGTGCTTCGGCAGTTCCTGTTCGAAAGCCTGATGCTGTGCCTGATCGGCGGCGTGATCGGAATCAGCATCGGTTTCGGCTGCGCCCTGGCGCTGCGGACGTTCACATCGTTCCCCGCTTCTGTGAAGACCTGGGTTGCAGTCCTCGGCGTCTTCCTCAGTTCCGGCATCGGCCTGTTTTTCGGGATATATCCTGCGCGCAAGGCCGCCAGACTGGATCCGGTCGCGGCGCTCAGAAAGGAGACCGGTTGAGGCGCACCGGGTTTGTGGAAAATCTCGCGGTGGCGATGGATACGCTGCGTGCCCGCAAAGTCCGCTCCGCACTGACCATTCTTGGCATCGTGATCGGGGTGACTTCCGTAATCGCGATCGCCTCGATCATCGACGGGCTCGACGGGCTGATCAAAGAACGCGTCAGCCGTCTCGGTTCGAAGACGCTTTTCGTGACCCGTTTTCCGCCGAACACCAATGCCGGCCGATTGCCCGAAAAGATCCGCGTCCGGAAATATCTGCAGGATGACGACGCCCGCTACATCGAAGAATCGTGCCCGGCCGTCTCGTACGCCACGGTCTTTGCAAACCGCATCAACTTCGGCGAGCAGGCGGATGAAATACGTTACAAAGACGCTCACGTGGAGCGCTTCTTCCTGCGCGGTGTACAGCCCGATTACGCCAGGGCCCTGCCTCTGTTCGCAGTGGGCCAGGGCCGCTTCATTTCCCCTTACGACGAAGAGCACTCCCGCAGCGTAATTGTTGTGGGGCGCGCCATTGCCGATTCCCTTTTCCCCGCTACCGACCCCATCGGGAAAGAGGTGCGTCTCGACGGGCGCATCTATGAAGTCGTCGGCGTCTTCGAACCCGATCAGGGCTTATTCTCCGCTTTGGGCGTGGACCAGTTCGCCTGCATTCCCATGAGCAATTTCTGTAAGAGCTTCCCCGAAATTAAGGAACGCTTTATCGCAGTCACCGGGAAGCCGGAATTCGCCACCTCCGTGGTTCGGGATCAACTCGAAGAGGCCATGCGCCGCAAGCGCCACGTCCCGCACCATGCCGAGAGCGATTTCGATATTTCGAGCCCCGACTTCCTGAGCGACCTCTGGGGTAAGCTCACCGGAGCGTTGTTTCTGCTCACAGGCATCATCGGGTCCATCGGCTTGCTGGTAGGGGGCATTGGTGTGATGAACATCATGCTGATTTCGGTGACGGAGAGGACGAGCGAGATTGGCCTTCGCAAAGCCATGGGCGCGCGCAAGTCGGATATCAGAATTCAGTTCCTGACCGAAGCGGTAACTCTGTCGGGAATCGGTGGAATCGTCGGCATTCTGATAGGCGCACTGATCGCGTTCACCGTGCGCACGCTCCTGCCGGCTCTACCGGCGGTCGTATCCCCTCTGTGGGTGTTCCTGGGAGTGGGAATTTCGGTTGGAGTTGGTCTGTTCTTCGGCTACTATCCGGCCAACCGAGCCGCGAATATGGACCCGATCGAATGCCTGCGCTATGAGTAAATCGGACGATTCATCGTCAGTTTGAAAGTCCGGAAGGGCCCAGACGCATCGACGCATGCCGCGACCGGCAACGCCGAGAGCTACGTGCGGGTGATCGT